>JAZQWE010000289.1:0-4321 GCA_045632225.1 Eubacteriales bacterium
GGCGAAGACGTTGGTCTTGGCAAAATCGTAAGCTGAGAAAGGAGAGAGCTATGAAAAAATACTCAAGAATACTTTTAGTCGCTGCATTAACTGTATTGCTTGTAAGCATTTTTGCATTCTCTGTAAATGCGGCAACGTACACTATCAAAAGCGCGGCAGACTTTAAAACTTATTTGTATGATAGCTCCCTTTGGGGCGGAAACCATACTTATAACATCACAGTAGACAGTATTGCTCTTACCGGCACGCAAACGCCTATCGGTAACAATTCCACACCGTTCAAAGGCACAATCAACGGTGACGCTGACGGTAACGGTACTCCTTGTACCATTAGCGGAATCAAAATTTCTACTTCTTCCGCTTATACCGGATTTTTCGGAGCGGCGGCTAACTCTACCTTCAATGACCTTGTTTTAAAGGGAAGCGTTAAGTCCACCTATAAAGGCACTGACTCTGAGTATAACGGCATTGTCGGCGGTCTTCTTGGACGTTCAAGAGGCAATCTTACCGTTAAAAACGTTGATTCTTACCTCACCGTTACTTCAAGCGGTAGCGCTGTCGGCGGTATCGTAGGTCAGGTTTGCATGAATGTTTCGGGTTGTGCAATTCGCATTGAGGCTTCTTCAAACCAGGGTAAAATTACCGGCTTTAAGCATGTTGGCGGTATTATCGGCCGCGTTGGCGGTGCTGATACTTCGTATAGCTTAAAGGGCACGGTTACCGTCCATAACTGTAAAAACACCGCAACCGTTACCTCTACCGATAACGTAGCTGGCGGTATCCTCGGTTATTTTGATTACCGCAATTCAACCGATGTCGGTACTCTAAATTTGACCTATTGCTCAAATACCGGAGATATAACCGGTGGCAACTACGTTGGCGGTATTTTGGGACTTTACCTTCCCACCACTCAAAAATACACGGCAGCACTTAAAATGAAGGTGCTTCACAACCGCGGCTCTGTTGATTCTACGTCAGGATCGTACAGAGGCGGTATCGTAGGTTGCATCTATGCCCCCATACTTGACGCTACCACAAATAAGCCTGCAAATTTGTTTACTCTTGAGGACTGGCAGCACGTAGGTCTTGATAAAAACGAGGGCCTTATCGGTATCATCGGTAAGCCTGCAGACGGACAGTCGGCGGCGGAGATTACCATATTGCGTGCTTATAACATGGTTGGTAAGCAAATTCTCCGTACAAAGGATACCATCAGCGGCACCGTATCGTTCAACTCCAATAATGTTACATTCAACACTTGCCGTAATGTAAGTTCATCTTCTTCATCCATGGCAAGCCTCGCAAGTTCAAGCGATCTTTGGGTAACCAACTCCGCAACGGGTACGGTAACTCTTGCGGCATATTCTCACGCTTCGCATACAAATTCAAACGGCAAGTGCGTATTTTGTCTTGCTTGTACCTCTTCTCACGGAAACGATAACCGTGCTTGGCGGTATAATGCCACAACCAAGATGTACTATGTTACTTGTTCAAACTGCGGCGAAACCTATCTTGAGAGTGTTACACCTCCCGTTGTATACGTAGGATCGGACGGAAACGATGTAAAACTTGGCTCTACCCGTGATACAAAGGTTCTTACGCTTAAAGAGGCGGTAAAACGTCTTGCAAGTGTAGGAGGAACGGTTGCAATCTGCGGTCAGCTTCCGCTTGATGCAGATATTACTTTCCCCACTTGGTCCAATACAATTACTTTTACGGTAGATAAATCAAGCGGAAACTCTTCGTATAACGCAAGCGGATATGTTCAGTCGGGATTGCTTATAAAAGAGCAGGATGTTCAACTTCAGCTTGCAGGTAAAGCGATATTTGACGATATTCTTTTCAAGGCAAACAGTTCTGACAATCACCGCGTTATTATTTCGGCTAACTGGTACAACCTTGAGATGAAGCACGTTCGTGCGGTAAATAATGCAACCTGTTATATCATCGCGGGAACGTATGGCGAAACTGCCGATTCAACCAATCTTACCGCAACAAAAAATACAAGTATTAAGATTGACGGTCCTAGCCTTACTGACTCGTTTAGTAGTAGCGTTGGCTATTTCTACGAGCGTGTTGTACTTGGTAGTGCTCCTACGGAAACGGTTACCGTTGAGAATAAGACAGTTTCTCTTACGGTTCAGGACGGCTATACCACCTCTTCATCCGCTACAAGAACAAAGGCTGCACTTATTTACTTCTTGTATGCTATGTCCACCGCTGACAGAATACAAACCGTGTATACCGAAAACTGCACCACAAACATTTATTTAAACGATAATTCCATGGTGCATGCATTTTCTACCGGTTCGCACAATGTTGGCACTGCAACTACAGAAACCTTTGTTAATGCAGACGGAACAACCAATACGGTTAATTTTACCGACGGTAATGCATATCTCGATAAACTCAACTTCTATTTTAACGATAACTCCAATATCACCGACGGTTTGAGAGCGGACGGAAAAGCTTTGAACGCTTCCGAGGCAACCTCAAGTGATAAGATTTTTTCAACTCTTGGTAGATTTTACGTTTTAAATACTAAGAATACCGTTATAAAGATTTCCGACGAGGACGGTATCGATGAATATAGCGGCGAAGGTACACGAAGCACACCTATTTATCACAACCTTTACTTCTATAGAAACGGTACATTTGACAGCGCAAGCGTGACTGCAACGGTCACCGCAGATTTTGGCAGACACGGATTCCTTCCGAGTTTTGGAAACAAGACGCTTTATTATAACGGTCCTGCGCATGATGCAAATACCTATGCTTATACACTCACGCAAAACATTGATGACGAGTGTGTATGGGATGAGGGTGTTGTTACTACCGCACCCACACCTGAAAAGGCAGGCGTAAAGACCTTTACTTGCACAATCTGCGGCAGAACCAAGACGGAGTCTGTCGCTCACGAACACACACATGTAATAAAGGAAGACGGCACTTATTATTGCTATGACTTCGTAAACAACAAGGCATGGACAGAGTGCAATCTTTCTGCCGTTACAACCTCCGCTTCTGTTGCGGCAGTTCCTACTACACACTGTAATACAGTTACCGTTGATGTAACTCTTAGTTCGACCACTGCAATTGCGGCATCCGTGTTTAAAGTGGATGCACCCGATGGATTTGTTTTGCGTTCGGTAAACACAAATCTTCCTGCAATTGATAGTGGCTCAGGACTCACTGTTACCGCTTCTGGTACTATGCCTATAACGGTTATGGTATTGCGTAATCCCGCTACAGACGCTAGTGTTGTAAAAACTACTGTTGTAACCCTTACTTTTGATGTAAGTTCAGTTTCTGTTGATGCAGACAAACCGTATGTTGTAAGAGTGTATGATGCAGAAACTTACAACTCCTCCGGCGCAAGCGTTGCAACTACTGCCGTTTCTGCCGAAGTTTTTGTAGCACACAAGAGTGCGGTTACTCCCGCAGTGGACGCAACATGCACAACCGCGGGTCTTACCGCAGGTGAGTATTGTTCACTTTGTAACGAGGTTCTCGTTGCACAGGAAAGCGTTGCTGCGCTTGGACACTCGTGGGGCGAATACATTGATAACGGCAACGGAACGCATACACGCACGTGCATTTTGGGCGATGACACCGAAACCGAGGAGTGCGCATTCATTGGCGAGGTTACTACAAATCCGTCCGCGACGGCGGCAGGCGTAATAACCAATACTTGTATGGTTTGCGAAGGGCAGTATAGTGAAGCGATAGAGTATTTGTTAAACGGTAACGTTAATTTCGGACTTCGCGTATCGCTTTACAGCGAGTATGTGCTTGAGTATTTGATAAGCAAGGATTTCGAAATGGAAGATTGCTGGATGATATTCACCGAGGTTGATGCATACGGAAACGAAAACAAGACCAAGGTATATCCCAAAAACACGGCATCTTCGAATGAAAATCAGGAAAAATACACCGAAGGCAAGTATTATTTCGAAGCACCCGCTATTTCTGCTAAAGAAATGGCAGATGTTATAAAGGGCGACTTCTTCTACGTTGCAGACGGCGTGCTTTATAAGTCAAATACAAGAGCAATCAACCTTGTAAGCTATTATAAGATTGTTGATATGCAAAATCCCCTTGGCGATACTGAGGGCGGTGCGGCTCTTGTAAAACTGCTTAACGCAATGTTCAATTACGGCGCGGCGGCGCAGACTTACTTTGACTATAATGTAGAAAAACTCGTTACCGGTTATACAAACGGAAACATTGTAGACTACACCACCGATTCAGAGGCTATTGAAGCGATTGACAACTCTGTAGAGGGTATTAGATTTAACAACTTGCAAATTGATGACAGTAA
>JAZQWE010000290.1:0-4100 GCA_045632225.1 Eubacteriales bacterium
AAAGATATACCCCCGCACATCATAATGAAAACTTTGCTGAACTTGTGTGCTCAAATTCTTTAAGATCTAATGTTGTTTCAAATGCTGTCGGACTTCTTAAAGAAGAAATGAAGGCACTTGGCTCGCTTATTATTGAGGCGGCATACGCCAATGAAGTTCCCGCTGGTAGTGCACTTGCTGTCGACCGTGAAAAGTTTTCTTTGTACATTACCGAAAAAATCAAAAATCATCCAAACATTGAAATTGTCGAAGGCGAGATTTGTGAAATCCCAAGCGGAGAAATAACAGTTGTTGCCTCCGGCCCCCTTACTACCGACGCTTTGTCGGAGAATATTGCAAAACGCATAGGTTGCTCAAAACTTCACTTTTTTGATGCGGCGGCGCCCATTGTGGAGTTTTCGAGCGTTGATATGAATACTGCGTTTTTTGCTTCAAGATACGGTAAGGGTGAGGCATCGTATATAAACTGTCCCATGACCAAGGAACAGTATGATGTTTTTTATAATGAACTTGTTGGAGCAAAAGAAGCAGAACTCAAAGAATTTGACAAGGAATCGCAAAAAGATTTAACTGTTTTTGAGGGATGCATGCCCGTTGAAGTTATGGCAAAACGCGGTTATGAAACTTTGCTTTTTGGCCCGCTTAAACCCGTAGGTCTTCCGTTGCCTTCAACCGGAAAAGATGCATACGCAGTTGTTCAACTTCGTCAGGATAACGCAGAGGGTACCCTCTTTAATATCGTCGGCTTTCAAACTCATCTTACATTCGGAGAACAAAAGAGAGTCTTTTCTCTCATTCCCGGACTTGAAAATGCTGAATTTGTTCGCTATGGCGTGATGCACCGTAACACATATTTAAATTCTCCCGGTTTGCTTATGGGGGATTACTCGGTTAAAAATGAGCCAACACTCTTTTTTGCCGGACAGATGACCGGTGTTGAAGGATATGTTGAATCAGCAGCATCGGGACTTGTTGCCGGAATTAACGCGGCGATGACAGCCCTTGAAAAAGAGCGTGTATATTTCCCAAGAGAAACCGTAATAGGTGCAATGGCAAACTATGTTGCAAACGGTGGCATGGGCTCGTTCCAGCCGATGAATGCGAATTTTGGCATTGTTGCACCTCTTGAACATCGCGTTAAGGGTGGCAAAAAAGCCAAAAACGAGGCACTTGCACAGCGCTCATTGGATTTGATTTCGGAATACTCTAAAACTTTGAATATTGGTGAAAACTAATGAAAATCATTATAGATGTCATGAGTGGTGATAACGCTCCGCTCGAACTGATAAAAGGTGCTGTAATGGCAAAAGAGTACCTCGGTGTTGACATTATTGCGGTAGGTAATGAAGGAATTCTTAAAAATATCGCAAAAGAACAATCCATAAATCTTGACGGCATTCAAATTGTCAATTCCGAAGTTGTTATAAACATGGAAGATGATGCGATGAGTGTTGTCCGTTCCAAAAAAGATTCATCAATGTCAATCGGACTTCGCATGTTGACTGACGGTGAAGGAGATGCTTTTGTAAGCGCAGGAAACACGGGTGCTTTGCTTGCAGGCGCAACATTGATTGTTCGTCGCATAAAGGGGATAAAGCGTGCCGCAATCGGCACGGTACTCCCGTTTACAACGCCGGTGTTACTTCTTGACTCGGGTGCAAATCTTGATATTGATGAAAAAACGCTTGAGCAATTTGCGGTTATGGGCGCGACATATATGGAGAAAATATACTCTCTCAAAAGCGCGCGTGTCGGTCTTTTGAATAACGGAACCGAGCCGACAAAGGGTACCGCACTTTATCAAGCGACCAATGCTTTGTTAAGCGCTTCAAACGAAATAAATTTCGTCGGAAATGTCGAGGCAAAAGAACTTCCGTTTGACAGATGCGATGTTATTATTTGCGACGGATTTACAGGGAATATATTGCTCAAGACTATTGAAGGAATGGGCAAGTTTTTCATGAAGTCGATTAAAAGCATTTTTTATAAAAATATTGTTACCAAAATATCCGCTTTGCTTGTTAAAAAAGAGCTCGGCGGTGTAAAAAAACAGTTTGACGCATCAGAACATGGCGGTGCGCCTTTGATGGGGATTTCAAAACCGGTTTTCAAGGCTCACGGTTCATCCGATGCAAGGGCTGTTATGAATGCTGTTCGACAGGCAAAGAACTTTGTAGAAACCGGCGTAATTGAAGATATAACTGCACTCGCAGAGAGATTAAAAAATCAAGAAAATTAAGGAGGATACAGAATGTATACAATGCGTAAGGAGCGTGTAGCATTAGAAAAAGCAATCGGATACACATTTAAGGACAGTACATTGCTTGAAACGGCTTTGACGCATTCCTCCTATTCAAATGAAGCAAAGAGCAAGGGTGCTATCGTTGAATGTAATGAGCGTCTTGAGTTTTTGGGGGATTCGGTTCTTTCCATAGTGGCAAGTGAATATCTCTTTTTTGAGTTTGATTGCCCTGAGGGTGAACTTACAAGAATGCGTGCGGAAATTGTTTGCGAAAAAACACTTTCCGTGCTTGCTAAAAAGATTGGACTTGGAAATTATCTTAATCTTGGCCATGGAGAAGAACTCAGCGGCGGAAGAGAACGCCCGTCACTTTTGGCAGATGCTTTTGAGGCAATGCTTGCGGCGATGTTTATCGATAGCGGTATGAATAAAGATACCGTTGCAGAGTTTTTGCTTCCGCTTTTGAGAGAGGAACTTGCAAAACTTGAACTCACGGGCGCCGCTAAGGATTTTAAAACTCTTTTGCAACAGTTTGTGCAACAAGTAGGCGGCGAAGTTCTTGAGTATTTTGTAATTGATGAGCGTGGCCCCGATCATGCTAAAGTTTTTACTGTTGAGGCAAGACTCAACAGCAATGTAATTGGCACCGGAGAAGGAAAAAGTAAGCGCGCGGCTGAACAAATGGCGGCAAAACAAGCTCTTTCTTTGTTTGGTCAAGAGTAAAATTGTTAAAGCACCTTTTTTAGGTGCTTTTTCTTTTTAAAATGCCAATAAAAAAGGCAAAATGTGTTGAAAAAAAACTTTATATGTTATATAATAATTAGATAGAAGTATAATAAAATTCTTAGAAACGGGGGGCTGTACATGTATTTAAAATCGCTTGAATTACACGGCTTTAAGTCGTTCCCCAATAAAACAGTATTAAATTTTGAACCCGGTGCTAC
This sequence comes from Eubacteriales bacterium, assembly GCA_045632225.1. Taxonomy (GTDB): domain Bacteria; phylum Bacillota; class Clostridia; order Oscillospirales; family CAG-272; genus UMGS902. Next base: position 3,187 of record JAZQWE010000290.1, read on the forward strand.
TGTTGTAATCGGACCAAACGGAAGCGGCAAATCCAACATATCCGATGCTATGCGTTGGGTGCTTGGCGAAATTTCCAGTAAAAACATCCGCGGTACAAAGATGGAAGATGTAATCTTTGGCGGTGCTGATTCTCGCAAGCCTATGAGTTTTGCAGAAGTTTCCGTTACATTTGATAATACAGAGAGCACTCACCGTATTGATGTTCCGTATGACGAGATAACCGTAACAAGGCGTTATTACCGTTCGGGTGACAGCGAATATTTTATAAATCGCAAGGCTGTTCGTCTTAAAGATATACATGAGTTGTTTATGAACACGGGCATTGGCCGTGACGGCTATTCTGTTATCGGTCAGGGTAAGATTGCCGAGATTCTTTCCCGAAAGGGCGAGGATAGACGAAATGTATTTGAAGAGGCGGCAGGTATTGCAAAATATCGCTATAAAAAGCACGAGGCTGAGAAAAAACTTTCTGCCGCTGATGATAACCTTGTTCGTCTTACCGATATTGCAAACGAACTTGGCAGCCGTGTCGGCCCTCTTGAAAGAGAGTCGGTAAAGGCAAAGAAGTATCTCGAAATTTACGAGGGTAAAAAGCGAGCAGATGTAAGCCTTTGGCTTTATGACGGCGAACTTTTGAAGAATAAAATCGTTGAGGCTGAAAAGGCTCTTGAACTTTCAGCACATGAACTTGAAGTTGCTGAGGACAGTTTGCGCTCTCTTGAAACTCAGAGCGATAAACTTTTTGAAGAGAGTCAGCACGGAAAGATGGTTTCCGAAAAACTTCTCACCGAAATCAACTCAATTAAAGAACTTGTTCACAAGGCTGATAGCGATATAAAGGTTGCCGAAAACGAGATTGAGCACAAAAAAGAACTTTTGAAAAAGGCGACGGAGTCAATTGATGGCGCTGCTG
>JAZQWE010000291.1:0-4582 GCA_045632225.1 Eubacteriales bacterium
CCCTGCAAGATAATTAAAATCCATAGTATTTTCTCCGTTAATTGTGTAAATATCCATAACTCTTTTCACGCGCAAGCGTTGTGGCGCCGCCGTGTCCGGGGTAAACGGTGTAGTTTTTATCAATATCGCTGAGTTTTTCTATAGTTTCTCTCATATCCAAAACACTCGAACCGTAAAGGTCTGTGCGACCGATAGAGCCTTCAAACAAAGTATCTCCGCTTATCATGGTATCATCAAAAACATAGCAAACACTTCCCTTTGTGTGACCGGGAGTGCTAATAACTTCAATAACATTTTTTCCGAGTGTTAATTGGCTTTTGTCTTTGAGAATCACATCTGCATCAGCATGCTTGGTATCGCGGGCAAAAAATTGCAAATACAGAGATTTTGAAGGATCGCCCAAGAACTCTGCATCCCCCTCGTGAATACATGCCTTGGCACCTTTTGCACGCCATTCATCAAGAAAAAGAATGTGATCAAAATGGCCGTGTGTCAAAAGGACATATTTAAGGACATACCCGTCATCAAAAAACGATGCGGCAACATCCGTACCAACACTTGGGTCAACCACAACAAATTCACGGCTATCATCATCGACAATCAAATATGAATTTGAAGCGTAACCCGCAGAATCGAGTGTAATAACGCGCATATAGCACCTCAAAACGATAATTTATCATCTTATTATACACTACTCTTTTAGTTTTTTCAATAAGCAAAGCAAAATTGCAAAGCATTTTTTCTAAATATTTTTGTATTTCAGCATAAAATAATAATGCGGGCAATCTATACTAAGGAGCATATCATGGCAAACTGTATTTTAATAACAGGCTCCGTAACACAAGCATTAAAGGCAAAGCATATTCTTGCAGAACATTCTATTTCAGTCATTACGACAAAAATCACCGCAAAAACCGCAAAAAAGGGCTGTGTACATGGCATTGAATTCAATTGTCAAAACAGAGCAAATATAGAAAAAATATTAAAAAACGCAGGGTTAAGTTTTGAGGTTGTAAGCAGTGATTTACCTTGACAATGCCGCCACAACCTTTCCAAAGCCCAAATGCATGCTCGAAGAGTTGAACAAATGCATCACTCAATATTGTGGCAATCCCGGCAGAAGCGGGCATATTATGTCAGTTAAGGCAGCAGAAAAAATCTATGAATGCAGAGAAACACTTGCATCATTTTTGGGTAGTTCATCCCCTGAAAATGTTGTATTTACGCTCAACACAACTCATGCTTTAAACACAGCGATAAAATCGCTGTATCAAGAAGAAAGTCATGTGCTAATCAGTAACATGGAGCACAATTCGGTATTAAGACCTATATTTGAATTAAAAAAATCAAATAAAATAGATTTTTCTGTATTTAATGTTTTTCAATCTACCGAAAATATCTTATTTGAACTAGAGCGAAAAAGACGCACAGATACAAAAATGCTAATAATGACGCACGCTTCCAACATTTGCGGTGCTGTATTTCCAATAAAAGAAATAGGTGCTTTTTGTAAAAAGCATAATATATGTTTCATAGTAGATGCGGCACAAAGTGCAGGAATTGAAAAAATCGAAATTGATAAATTCGGGATCTCGGCGCTGTGCGCCCCTGCTCATAAAGGTTTATACGGACCTCAAGGACTCGGATTTGTGATTTTTGGCAACAAAATGCCACGAAGAACAATAATTCAAGGCGGGAACGGTACAAATTCCCTTTCGCCTGAAATGGGAGTTGAGCTTCCCGAAAGTTTTGAGGCGGGAACCCCTCCCACACCATTGATTGCGGCGCTGAACGCCTCTGTTAATTGGGTAAAAAACATTGGCACAGAAAGAATTCGCGAAAAAGAATGTGCACTCGCAGAAAAATTGAGAGATCATCTTTACTCCATCAAAGACATTAGACTTTATGGCCCGGCTCCATTGAAAAACGGTATCGTTTTATTTTCTCACAGAAAATTCGAAAGCAATATAATTTCAAGATTTTTAGACAGCAAAAATATCTGTGCGCGCGGCGGATTTCATTGCGCTCCGCTTGCCCATCAAACGCTTTCAACTCCTAAAGATGGTGCGATTCGCTTCAGCGTGGGATACTTCAACACAGAAAAAGAGATACATGAAACATACAAAGAAATCAAAACGCTATAAAGAAATACCGCCGTGCTTTTGGGCACGGCGGTTATTATTTCAATTATTCAGCAACCGCTTCAGTAACTTCTGCGGGAGCTTCAACATTAGTAGTCACAACAGTTTCTACAACAGCGGGAGCCTCTACCTTTTTGGGCCAAATAGGTTCGCCCCATGCGCTGAATACAGCAAAAGGAGTGGAAAGATCTTCCTCTTGTTCCTCACCGTCTGCAGCATCAGGATCAGCTTCGGGAGGATTACCGATTACTGTCTGGAAGTATACATATTCTGCAAGTTCTGCGCTTGCGGTTTTGAAGAATGCCGCAAGTTCTGCACTTGATTTGCATGCTTCCATTCTATCCATGTACACATTGGAGAGTTTTGTAATCTCGGAAATATGGTTTGCACCAACACCGCTCCAAGCATCGTCAAGGCCATAGAAAGCGTAAACTCTTGAATCAAGGTTTGCGGCCATTTCATCATCCCAAACAAAAGCAGGAAGATTATTGCTTGCCGCATTGGTCCAAGTGTCTTCGTCAACCTTGTCAGTAGTGTATGCAAGGAATGCATTGCCGAGTTTGTCATTGTTCATAACATACTTGTCGCTGATAATAACAAACTGACCGTCATCGTCAAACTCATAGTGAACACCCTCTACACCGTACTGAAGAATATTCTTCGCTTCGGTATTGGTATAGATGAGGGTAAGAATTTCAAGAGCTCTGTCAATGTTAACGGTATAGCTGGTAACCGCAAACATTGCATCATAAACATCAGCTTCATCAAGCACGGGGTAAGAAAGAATCTTGATTTCGTACTTGTCCTCGTACTGTGCCATAGTTTCGTAAGAACCGTTAAGAATTGCTACGCCAAAGTCCACGGTATTTGCAGGATCAGCCGCAAACCAACCGTTTTCTTCGCACTGTGCCATAAGAACCATGTGCTCGGTAAACTCAGGAATATCAAATGCAGAAACCATTTCCATACGGTCGCCGTACGCATCAGTAGCACCGATATAAGAAGCAAGAATTGACATATCGTAGTCATTCTTTGTGATTACATACTTTTGCGCGTCATTGTCAAATGCAACGGATGCACAAAGTGCATCAGCAACAAAATCAACAGGAGCCATGAATACAGCATTATCAGCATCAAAGAAAGCTCTCTGTGAAAGTGCTACATTCTTGCCGTCGATTTCTACGCTGGTAGCGCCGGAGGGAATGGTAATCTTTCTGGAACCGTATGTAAGAGTTGCGGTGGATGTGCCGGCACTCCAAGCATATCTTGCGCCAAGTGCTTCTGCGAATGCCTGAAGAGGAACCATAACAGTATTGCCTGCGGTATAAGGAGCCATGAGAAGCTTCTTATTTGCGCCAAATGCGTTTGCATCGGTGCTGCCTACCGCAAATGTAAATGTAGCATTGCTCTTCTCTGCTGCTGCAAAGTCAAGCCAGTACTGCATATTTACGGGGTCGGTATACGCAAGAACGGGAGCAATCTTTTCGTTCTTGCCAATGTCAGCGATAAGTTTTGCGCAATCTGCAAAAGTTTCAATTTCGGTGAGGTCTATATAGTACTTGTTAGCCATTTCCTTGTTAACAAGCATGTAAGTGTAATCACCGATAACGGTATTGTTGGGAATTGCATAAGCCTGAGAACTGCTACCGTTGGAAATTCTGATCTGCTTCAACGCAGAGGGATAAATGCAATCTCTCAAAACCTTTGCATCAGAAGAGTTGAGTTTTTCTTCAAGAGAAAGAAGCTTGCCCTCGGAAACATATCTTTCAAGCAAATCTTCGCCGGCAAGGAACACGATATCCATCTGTCCCTCGTCAACATCGGGATACTTGAGCAACTGCTGACCAAGTTCGTTAGTTACAGTTTCAACAGTGGTTTCAACAACCTCTGTAGTTTCTTCCGCACCGAAACCGAACATGGGGAAAGAAGATGCAGAATTATCAATCTTATATTGAGCGGCAGAAGTGAGGTTCTCATCAAGGACATTGAAATACTCATCCTCGGTCAAGAAAATCAAATCAACCTTGGTGGTGAATTTGGACTGTGTAAGGCTATTGAATGCGGCTTCAACTGCTGCTTCTGTTTCTGCATCAACTTTATTTTCGCATACAAGCCACATATTTACGGTTACGGGAGTACGAGCAGATTTCTGTTCATCGTTTGCACCGGTTTCTTCAGTTTTGCCGCCGCAACCCGTTAACGCGAGTGTCATCAAGGCAACCAAACAAAGCATTAAACAAATGAGCTTATTTCTCATTACATTTCCTCCTAAAAAGTCAAAAAAGACATAAATACACTTGTAATATTTTACACCAAAAAAACTGTTATGTCAAGGTGTAATCTAACAATAGAATAATTAAATATTACTGATCGAGATAATCTTTAAGGCGCTTGGAGCGACTGGGGTGACGGAGTTTGCGAAGTGCCTTTGCCTCAATCTG
>JAZQWE010000292.1:0-11618 GCA_045632225.1 Eubacteriales bacterium
AACTTACTCACCGTGGAAACAATGTTGATAAGGCGCAGAAACTTGATAAAGATAAGGTTAATTCGTGGTACATTGATACTCTTATCGTTGATGTAAGAACTGACCTTATGGAAAAATACGGACTTTCGAAGCAAGTGGCCAGCAACATGATTAACTCAGGTGGCCTTACCATAATTGCAAATATAGACCCTAAAGTTCAAAGTGCTATGGAGGAGGTTTTTGCCGACGATAGCAGTTTCCCCGAAAACAGCGGTGGTATACCGGCGGAGGCGGCAATGGTTGTTGTTGACCCATACACGGGTGATTTGCTTGGTGTTGTTGGTGGACGCGGCGAAAAACGCGGAAATCTTGTTTTGAACTATGCAACTCAAACAAAGCGCGCTCCCGGTTCTTCGTTAAAACCCCTTTCCGTTTACGCTCCTGCGCTTGAGGAGGGAATTATAACATACGGTAGCGTATATGACGATACGCCTCTTATGTTTAATGAGGAGAATAGCCCATATCCCAAAAACTTACCCGACACATACCGCGGTCTTACTACTATTAACAGCGCTGTAGAGCGCTCTGTAAATACGGTCGCAATGCGAGTTCTTCAAGATCTTTCGATTGATCTTTCGTTTGACTATCTTACTAACCGTCTCGGTTTTGATTACCTCATTGATTACGGCGAAACAGCCGACGGCCTTGGATATACCGACAAGGGTCTTGCGGCACTTGCGCTCGGTCAGCTTAACTATGGTGTAACCGTGCGTGATATGGCGGCGGCATATACAGTTTTTGCAAATAGCGGTAAATTCTCAAAGTGTAATTCTTATTTGAGAGTTGAAGATAGCGAGGGAAATGTTTTGCTTTCAAATGAAGGCGGTGCTGACGGTTCTTCTGAACAGCAAAGCATTGTTTTTAGCGAACAGACAGCGTATATCATGACAAGAATGATGTATAATGTTGTAAATGCGAAAGAGGGAACTGCCAAGCGTATCACATTGCGCGAAAAAATTGATATCGCAGGCAAGACGGGTACAGCAGGTAATGACTATGACCGTTGGTTTGTGGGATATACCCCATATTATGTCGGTGCCGCTTGGTATGGATATTCATATCCCAAGGTTATTGGTGAAAATGTTTCCAATCCTTCGGTGAAACTTTTTGACCTTGTAATGACTAAGGTGCACGAGGATATTATTGCGGCGGCAAATGTCAGCGATACTGATGATATCGAACTAAAGACATTTGATGACAGAAGACCTGCGGATATTGTTGAGTGCGAATATTGCAAAGATTCAGGTCAAAAACTTTCTATGGCATGTTCTCTTGACCCCCGTGGTGGGCGTACGGATGTTGGATATTTCACAAGAAGTACACGCCCTGTAACTTCGTGCACCACACATGTTATTGTTAACTATGACTCGACTACAAAAGCTGTTGCACATGAGTATTCTACAAGCACTTACAGAGTTGGACTTATCCGCGAAAATGCACGCGCTTTCCCTGTACAAATTACAGTTGAGGATGCGCAGTATGTATACCGTGATTTGCCGCACAATGTGCGTCCCGGCGGATGGTGGGGCTCTCCCTTCTTTATTCATACAATTCCTGAAGGCGTTTATGTTGGTTCTTCAGATGTCGAAAAACAATTTAATCGCTTTAGTTATGAAAACTATGACTTTTCAAGATTTGACCCACCTGCTGAAACAACCGCAGCGGTAGAAACTACAACTCCTTCTGAAACTATCCCGCCTTCGGGGGCAGAGAATACAGAATACGAGGGTTGACAAAACCTTAAAATTTAAGTATAATTGTTATGTAAAATATTAACTGTAAAGGAGAAAAACAATGAACACATTTAACATCAAACTTTCGACTATTGAAGATATTCGCAAATTTGTTGAAATCGTTACAAGACTTGATTACGATGTAGATCTTTCTTCGGGAAGATATGTTGTGGATGCAAAGTCAATTATGGGCATTTTTAGCCTTGACCTTATGAATGCAATTCAGCTTACTGCTCATACAGATAATGTTGATGCGCTTAAGGAAGCACTTGCCCCTTATGTAGTAGCGTAAAAACCAAATAAAAAATGCAGAGTTTTAAACTCTGCATTTTTTGTTTTGGTCTAGACAACCACCGGCACGGCAGGTGGTTATGATTCGTAAATTGCTTCGCCGGTACCGTTTACAAGTTCCTTTGTGATAATAACTTTTTTAAGGTTTTCTTTTGAAGGAATGTCATACATAATGGGTGTCATAAAATCTTCCATTATGGAGCGAAGTCCGCGGGCGCCGATATTGCGCTCAATTGCAAGTTTTGCAACCGCCTCGCATGCGCCTTCACCAAACTCAAGTTCAACTCCGTCAAGGTCGATGAGTTTTGTATATTGTTTGATTATAGCGTTTTTAGGCTCGCGAAGGATTTTTACGAGCGCCGCCTCATCAAGGCTTTCAAGGTCAACTATAACCGGCAAACGGCCAACAAGTTCAGGGATAAGGCCGTATTTAACAATGTCATGGGAATTAACATCTTTGTAAATGCCGCGGTCGATTTTTTCTTGCTTTTTCTGCACATTGCCGCCAAATCCCATCGTCTGCTTGCCTTTGCGTTGCTCGATAATCTTATCAAGCCCGTCAAAAGCGCCGCCACAGATGAAAAGGATATTTTCGGTACGGATTTGAATGAAATCTTGATTGGGGTGCTTTCGTCCGCCCTGAGGAGGGACATTGGCTACAGTGCCCTCAAGAATTTTGAGGAGAGCTTGTTGAACACCCTCGCCCGAAACATCGCGAGTGATTGAGCGGTTTTCGCCCTTGCGCGAAATTTTGTCAATTTCGTCAATGTATATTATGCCTTTTTCGGCCTTTTCAATATTAAAATCTGCCGCTTGGATAAGGCGGAGAAGTATGTTTTCAACATCTTCACCCACATATCCGGCCTCTGTGAGGGTAGTTGCGTCGGCGATAGCGAAAGGAACTTTCAGCGCCTTCGCAAGCGTTTGAGCGAGAAAAGTTTTGCCCACGCCGGTAGGTCCAAGTAAAAGCACATTGCTTTTTTGAATTTCAACATCATCCTTGCCCATGTCTTCGCGGTAAATAAGGCGCTTGTAGTGGTTGTATACAGCCACAGAAAGAACGCGCTTCGCATCATCCTGACCGATTACATACTCATCAAGAATAGCCTTGATTTCTGCGGGTTTGGGTAATGAATCAATTTTAAGAAGTTCATTAGAAGTATCTTCTGCAACTTCTTCGGGGACGAGTTCGTCTAAAAAGTTTGCGCAAGTTGCAATGCAATCACTGCAAATCGCGGCACCGCGTTTCGCGGCGGGAATGAGGAGTTCGACCTCATGTTCGGCTCTGCCGCAAAACGAGCAACGAAGTCCCGTTTCATTGTTGTTAGTTGGCATTATTTATACACCTCAGCTTAGGGTCTTTTTGTGATTACTTTATCAACAAGGCCGTATGCGCATGCTTCATCAGCATCCATAAAGTTATCACGGTCGGTATCGCGCTCAATATCAGCAAGAGGCTTGCCGGTATTATTTGCAAGAATTTCGTTGAGTTTTGCTCTTGTTTTGAGAATGTGTTCTGCATGAATTTTGATATCGCTTGCTTGGCCGCGCGCGCCGCCGAGAGGCTGATGAATCATGATAACACTGTTGGGAAGTGCAAGACGCTTGCCCTTTGCACCTGCAGAGAGAAGGAATGCGCCCATGGAAGCAGCCATGCCCATGCAGATGGTTGAAACATCGCACTTAATGAAATTCATAGTGTCATAAATTGCAAATCCGGCAGAAACAGAGCCACCGGGGCTGTTGATATAAAGAGAAATGTCTTTATCAGGGTCTTGAGCTTCAAGATAAAGCATCTGCGCAACAACAAGGGAAGCGGTAGTGTCATTGATTTCATCGGTGAGCATGATGATTCTGTCATTCAAAAGTCTTGAATAAATGTCAAATGAACGCTCGCCTCTGTTAGTTTGCTCTACGACCATTGGTACAAGTGCCATAACTAAAATCTCTCCTTTAAATATAAATATGAATGATAAGGCGGGTAACTTATGTACCCGCCTTAATGTTTTTTACTCTTCGGTTTTCTTTGCGGTAGACTTCTTTGCAGCGGGCTTCTTTGCGGTTTCGCCTTCAGCCTTTGCGGTTGTCTTCTTAGCGCAAGTCTTCTTTGCGGGCTTTTCTTCAGCACCGTCTTCAGCCTTTTCAGCAGCCTTCTTTGCGGTCTTCTTTGTAATTACAGCGTTTGCCTTAACAAGGTCAAATGCTTTCTTTACAGCGAGGTCAGCATTGAGGTCTTCCTTAGCGATGAGTTCCTTAACCTTGTCAGCTTCCATACCGTAGCTGTCAGCAATTCTCTGATACTCTTCGTCGATTTCTGCATCGGTAGCGGAGAGGTTCTCGAGTTTTGCGATGGTTTCGAGAGCAAGACGCATCTTAACCTGCTTTTCTGCCTGAGGACGCATCTGCTTGCGGAGGTCATCAAGAGTCTGACCGGTGTACTTGAAGAAAGCGTTGAGGTCAAGACCCTGCATGCGGAGTCTGTTATCGTAGTCACGAACGAAGTTTTCGGTTTCAATTTCGTACATAACTTCGGGAATCTCAGCATCAAGAAGGCCGAGAACTGCTTCGTAAAGCTGGTCATCAACTGCAAGTTCTGCTTCTTTTTCGTTCTTCTCGGTGAGTTTTGCCTTTACATCAGCTTTATATTCATCGAAAGTATCGAATTCAGAAACATCTTTTGCAAATTCGTCATCAAGAGCGGGGAGCTCGGTAACTTTAAGACCGTTGAGTTTTACTTTGAATACTGCGGGCTTGCCTGCGAGTTCTTCAGCATGGTAATCAGCAGGGAATTCAACATTTACATCAAATTCTTCGCCAATCTTCTTGCCGATAATCTGTTCTTCAAAGCCGGGGATGAAAGCGCCGGAACCAATTTTGAGGTTGTGGCCTTCAGCCTTGCCGCCTTCAAAAGCAACGCCATCAACAAAACCTTCAAAGTCGATGTTTGCGATATCATCATTCTTTGCAGCGCGGTCGGTAACTTCGATTTCGCGGCTGTTGCGCTCGCGAACGGTTTCTATTTCTTTCTTAACATCAGCGGCAGTAACACTCTTAGCGTCCTTGGTTGCCTTGATGCCCTTATAGCCTTCAATCTTAGCTTCAGGCTTGGTGGTAACGGTAGCGGTCATTGCTACGCCGTTTTCGTCAATGGAAGTAACATCGAACTCGGGCTGACCGATAATGTCAAGTCCGGATTCCTTTGCAGCTGCATCAAATGCTGCAGGGAGGCATTCGTTAATTGCTTCTTCATAGAATACGCCCTTGCCGTACATCTTTTCGATAAGGTGACGGGGAGCCTTGCCTTTTCTAAAACCTGCGATGTTTATGTTCTTTGCATTCTTCTTAAATGCCTTGTCATTAGCAGCATCGAAATCAGCTTTTTCAATCTGGAATTCGATTACATAAACATTGGTTTCTTTCTTTTCGACTTTCTTAAAACTCATTTTAAGTGTCCTCCAAAAAATCTTCGTAGTTGCACAAATCTTATTTTACTTCTATAAATATATAAAGTCAAGATGTTTTTTAAATAAAATAGATAAAAAGTGCATTTTTTAGTATTTTTTTAATCAAATTCGGGCGGGAAAATCACCCTTGGTACAAAGTTTAGGTAATCTGCAGAGATTATAGCAAAACTTATACCCTTGTGTTCAAAGTGCGCGGGGCATGCATAAGAGCCGTGGATGTGACCGAAATAGCATTTTTTAACGCCGTACTCAACGAGTAAATTCATTAGCGGCGTGCACTCTGTTTCATTCCAAAAAACAGGGAAGTGTAAAAAGCAGAGAATAGGCTTATTCGTTTCGTCGGAAAGTTTTTTTGCCTCTTCAAGGCTGATTTTAAGTCGCTGTGCCTCGCGATTTACGATTTTGTCAAAATCGGTGCCTTTGGGGATGTTTGAAACCGATTCGTCATAAAACCATCCGCGAGTTCCGCAGATGATATAGTCTTCGACTTCGTAAGCACAGTTGTAAAGAATTTTAATGGTTGTGATATTGTGAAGTTCAAAAAAATCCGTTATTTTTTTGAGTGTTGCCCACCAAAAATCGTGATTTCCTTTCCCGATATATTTCGTGCCGGGCAAACTGTCGATGAATTTGAGATCTTCAAGTGCTTCGTCAATACCAAGTGCCCATGAAATGTCACCGGGGATTATAACAGAGTCTTCAGGTTCAACAATGGCACGCCAATTTTTCTCAAGTTTTTCGACATATCCGCGCCAACGGTTGCCAAACACATCCATTGATTTTTCGATTCCGACACCAAGGGAAAGGTGCAAATCGGCTATTGTATATAAAGACATGTATCCTTCCTCCTTGGTTCGAATTTTTTAAAATCAGTCAGCGAAAGAGAGCACATCTGCGGGCATTGCAGAGGCATCAATTGTTTTTGTAAAGCGAACGGTGCGCTTTTCAATATCTGCAAGAGGTGCGGGAATTTCGGTATTGGTATATGCAGAGAGTTCGGTAAGAGCGGTGAGTTCATCAGCGGCGGTCTTGCCCGAAACAGCGGTGTAAACATCGTTTGCAAATTTGTAAGGACTTGCGGTGGATGCAAGAACGATTTTGTTTCCGCCGTGTTCAGCGGCATACTGCCTTGCGCAAGAAAGTCCTACCGCGGTGTGTGTGTCACAAAGGTAGCCGTACTTGTCAAATGTTTCGCGGATTGTAGCGGCGGTGCCTTCTTCATCGCAGGAGTAACCGTAGAAGTTCTCGTCGATTTTTGCTTTGGTTTGTGCATCAAGAGTATATTTGCCGGTGGTGTTAAGTTCTTTCATATAAGCGGCGGTTTTCTCAGCACCTGCAATTGTGTAGAGAAGACGCTCGAGATTGCTGGAAATAAGAATGTCCATTGAGGGGGACATGGTGGTGTAGAACTTGCGGTTGCGGTCGTATGTACCACTTGCAAGGAAGTCGGTGAGGATGTTGTTTTTGTTGGAAGCGCAAACAAAATTCTCAATCGGAAGTCCCATCATTTTTGCAATGTAAGCGGCAAAGATGTTACCGAAGTTGCCGGTAGGAACGCAAACATCAATCTTGTCGCCGAGTTTGATTTCGCCCATTTTTACCATGTCACAGTATGCGGAAACATAGTAAACAATCTGGGGAGCAAGACGGCCCCAGTTGATAGAGTTTGCGCTGGAGAGGAAGATGCCTTTTTCGTTGAGTTCTTTTGCGATTTCTGCATCGGCAAAAATCTTTTTAACACCGGTTTGCGCATCGTCAAAATTGCCGTGGATTGCGCAAACATCAACATTGTTACCGCTTTGAGTAGCCATCTGAAGTTTCTGTACACGGCTAACACCGTCAACGGGGTAGAAAACCTTAATGCGGATTTTGTCGATGTCGCAATAGCCTTCAAGCGCCGCTTTGCCGGTATCGCCGGATGTTGCAACCAAAATCATAGCATCTCGCTTTTCACCGGTTTTTTCAAGTGCGCGGCAGAGAAGGCGGGGCATAATCTGGAGTGCCATATCTTTAAAAGCGCAAGTAGGACCATGCCAAAGTTCAAGGGAAAATACCTTGCCGTCAATGCTCTTGAGCGGTGCGGCACCGCCTACAAAGCGTTCTTCGCTGTATGCGGCACTGCAATCTGCAAGGAGTTCTTCTTTTGTGTAGTCTGTCAAAAACATGGAGAGAACACTTACTGCGCGCTCAACATAACTTTTGTCAATAAGATTTTCAATGTCGCTATGGGTAATTGCGGGGATGCTTTCTGGCATAAAAAGGCCGCCGTCATTTGCAAGTCCCTGTTTGATTGCCTGAGCGGCAGAAACTTTTTCTGCGCCATTTGTGCTTCTTGTGCTAGAGTAATTCATGGTAATTCCTTTCATTTATGTGCAATTATATTTTTTTGAAAAAATTATGTGCATTCTGATAAAAGATTGCATTTATAAGTTCGTCGCTGAAATTCTTTGCGGACATTGCGTCTGCAAGTTTATAAAGTTCTCCGATATTTTCAATACCGTTTGGAGGGGTTGTAATTCCGTCAAAATCGCACCCGAGAGAAACGGTATGCTGTCCGTCAAGTCCGAGATAGTATTCAATGTGATCGATTATATCATCAATTGTTGCATTTGTACTGCCTTTTCCGCACAGATGTGATTGTGCAAGGGAAATACCGACAATACCGCCACTTTGCGCGATTTTTACAAATTGATTGTCAGTAAGGTTTCTGGGGTGGACAGCAACGGAGTTGGAATTTGAATGTGTTGCGATAATGGGGCGCTTGAACGAGGATGCAAGTTCAGCAATCTCGTCAATAACTTTTGCGCTTGAGTGAGAAACATCAATGACCATGCCAAGGTCAAGTGCAAGACCTACTACACTTCTGCCAAGGTGAGTCAGCGGTGAATTAGTATCATATCCTCCACCAAGGGCATTTTCTCCCTGCCAATTCATTGATATGAAGCGAACCCCCGCGTCATATACTTCTCTGATTCTTTCAATGTTTCCGCTAAGGATGCGCGCATCTTCTATCGCAAGAAAAAATGCGGCGTATTCATCGGGGAGTTGCAAAAAATCATCGTATGAACGGCAAATAGCGGCATGCTGTCTGTTGGTTTCAACTTCATATTTAAAATTGTTTAGAATTTTCCAAAAAGCCGTGTATGCATCTTCATCGCTTAAATTGCTGTCGCTCCAAATTGCCGCAATCTGGGCGTATTTCGAGAAAACGCTTGCTTTATCAAGTGCGACATGCAGATTGTTGCTTTTAAGGTGCTGCGATTCGTTAAATAAACGGTAGGGGGTGTCGCAGTGCAAATCAAAAAGTTTGTATTCCAATGTGGCTCCTTTCAAAGGACAAATGCATCTTCAATGTGGTTGATTTTGATTTCATCGCCGAGATAAACCTCAATAACATCAAATCGCAAAGCCTTATCGGTAGGATGTCGTTGTAAAAATATCTGCGCCGTAAATATGATATGCTGTTGCTTGGTTTTATTTACCGCTTCTGCCGGTAGACCGTAATTTTTAAAATTTTCCTCACAGTTTTTTCTTGATTTAACTTCTACAAATACAAGAAAATCTTTGTCCTTTGCGATAATGTCAATCTCACCGTGCGAGGAGCGAAAATTTTTTGCAACGATTTTATAACCTTGCTTTTTTAAATGTTTAGCGGCAATCTTTTCGCCGTTGGCACCGATATCTTTTGTTGTTTTACCGAAAAACTTCATCAGTCTTCTTTGTTCATAAACTTCAAAAAAGTAAGGCGGTGCAAAGGGCAGGGGCCGTGTTTAATTACAAGGTCGCGATGCTCTTTTGTGGGATACCCTTTATGTTTTTTGAAATTATAAATCGGATACTGTTCGTCCATTTCCATGCAAATGCGGTCACGCGTAACTTTGGCAAGAATTGATGCCGCCGCGATAGATGGGCATTTTGCATCTCCTTTTACCAAAGTGGCACCGGGAATTGGAAAATTTCTTATGCAGTTGCCGTCAACAAGTGCAAAGTCAGCCGCCTTGGGGAGGCCTTCTATAGCGCGAACCATTGCAAGCATGGTTGCATTAAGGATGTTGAATTCGTCAATTTCTTCGTTTGAAGCAGATGCTATTGAATATGCGATGGCTTTTTCTTTAATTTCCTCAAACAACGCTTCGCGCTTTTTTTCGGAAAGTTTTTTAGAGTCATTAAGTCCTTCAATTTCACAGTCGATGGGTAAAATGCAAGCGGCAGCAACAACAGGACCTGCAAGAGGGCCGCGTCCCGCCTCATCTACACCGCAAACGGAGATATAGCCATCATTTCTTAATGATTTTTCGTGCTCGAAAGTCAGCATTTTGGTGCCTCCAATGATATACAGCCGATAGTTGCCGCGCGGAATTCGCCTAAAATTGTGTCGGCGGTGCGCTCGTGGTTAATCACTCCACCGGACATCAAAAAGCCGCGCTTTTTGCCGACAAGTTCAAACAAGTCATAAAGGTCGAGAAATTCCCAACCGTCGGCGTCGGTAAGTTTATAACGCTCTGCAAACGCTTTGGGGGCGCTGTCACGCAAACGGCCGCACAAAAGCATAGCAAGTTCTTCTGTGTCAAGGATTTTGTCTTTAATAGCGCCCGTCATTGCAAGGTTTTCGCCTACGATTTTTTCGTCAAAGCGAGGCCACAAAACACCGGGCATGTCGATGAGTTCAAGGCCGATGCTTGTCGAAACCCATTGCTTTGTCAAAGTTACACCGGGGCGGTTTTCAACCTTTGCTTTACTTGAACCTGCAATTCTGTTGATAAATGAGGATTTTCCGACATTGGGAATACCGACAACCATGGCACGGACTTTTTTGTTCATGCCTTTTTCTTCCCATCTTGCCATTTTTTCGCTCAAAATCTCGCAAACTGCGGGATAAATATCTTTGATTCCTGCGCCATTAATGCAGTCGATAAGCAGACATTTTTCACCACGCTTTTCAAAGTATTTAATCCATGCGCGGTTGATGTTTGCATCTGCGAGCGAGGCTTTGTTCAAGAGAATAAGGCGCGGTTTGTCACCGATCAATTTTTCAATTTCGGGATTTTTTGAACTGTACGGGATGCGAGCATCACGCAGTTCTATCACAATGTCTGTGTATTTTAAGTTCTCGCTGATCAATCGGCGGGTTTTCGCCATGTGACCGGGAAACCATTGTATTTGATACTGTGAGTTGCCCATTTTAAACTCCTTATTTTACAGCTCCGAATTTGTTAAGCGGGAAAGCGCGAAGGCATACCCGTCCGATAATTTCTTTTTCATTTACAACTCCGATGCGTGAGTCGCGACTGTCCATGGAGTTATTACGGTTGTCACCCATGACAAAAAGTTCGTCTTTGCCAAGGGTAATTGGATAACTCAGGTCAGATGTGACGCGGCGATCGGGCAAAAGTTTTCTGTATGCACTTTCGTCAAGAATTCTCTTATTGCCGTTTATGTCTGTTACGGTTACGGTCCAAGTGTTAAAGTCAATATCAATAGTTTCGCCCTCTGTTGCGATAACACGCTTTACAATTGGAGCAGGGTGGACAGAATTGATTTTTTGGAACACGACAATATCGCCGCGACTGGGTTCGTACAGAAGGTTGGAAATCACAAGCATTTCCTTGTCATGCAAAGTGTTTTCCATAGAAGCACCGTCAACATTTGCGGGGCGCGCCACAAATGTGAATACCAAAAGAACGGCGCATGCGGACAAAATAACCATTTCAAGCCATTCAAAAATTTCGGCCGAAAATGAGTTTTTTTGAGCAGTATTTTTGTTTGACATGTTATCTCCTTATTTCTCGATTATGTAGTCGAGGAGCGCATGACCCTGCGGATAGTAAAGTTTTGTAGCTTCTGCTGTGGCTTCGGTAAATTTATCTACGCCCACGGTTTCCTTGCTTGATGTGTATACAAAGAAAGGAACGGGTTCCATACTGTGGGTACGGATTTCGATAGGAGTGGGATGGTCGGGAAGGAGGAAAATTTTGAAATTCTCTTTGCTGTCGCACAAATAATCGTAAACCTTTTTCAAAATAATCGAGTCGATTTTTTCGATTGCAATTACTTTGTTTTCGATTTCAGCGCGGTGACCGCATTCGTCGGG
>JAZQWE010000293.1:0-18574 GCA_045632225.1 Eubacteriales bacterium
ATGCCGCTTCACAGCCGGCAAGCCCTGCGCCGATAACATTTATCAGTTCCAAATCAGTTCTCCTCTGTCAAAACAAGTGCGGGAGCCTCGGTTTTGTATCCGCATTCCTTGTCCTGGCAAACATACAAGTCCTTACCCTTCTTGCGGAAAAGCATTTTTCCGCAGTTAGGACATTTTTCATTAGTGGGCATATCCCATGTGGAAAAATCACAATCAGGATAACGCTCGCAACTGTAGAAAACAGTCTTGTTTCTGCCCATCTTTGAAACAACTTTTGCACCGCATTTGGGGCAATCAACGCCAATTTCTTTTACGCGCTGCTTTGTAAACTTACATTCGGGATAATTTACACAAGCATAGAAAGAACCGTATCTACCGGTACGAAGCACCATATCACCGCCACAAAGTTCGCACTTAAAGTCAGCGACAACCTGAGGCTTCTTTTCCTTTTCCTTGTTTTCTTCCTCTTCGGGTTTGGTAAGAGGCTTGGTATTTTTACAAGTAGGATAGTTGGGACATGCAGCAAAACGGCCAAATCTGCCATTTTTAACAACCATGCGGCTACCGCATTTTTCGCAAATGATATCAGTTTCTTCTGCCGCTACCTCAATATTACCTGCGTCGAGATTTTCATTTGCAGCCTCAAGCGATTTTTCAAAACCTACATAGAAATCTCCGAGAACTTTCTCTACAGAACTGTCACCGCGGGCAATGCCGTCAAGCTTATCTTCCATCTGTGCGGTAAACTCATAGTCAACAACCTCGGGGAAATTTTCAACCATAAGTTTTGTTGTAACCTCACCAAGATTGGTAGGAACAAGCGATTTACCCTCGCGTGCTACATAATTGCGCGCAATAATAGTTGTAATAATTGGAGTATAGGTACTGGGGCGACCGATTCCCTTTTCTTCCATGAACTTAATCAAAGAAGCTTCGTTAAATCTCGGGGGCGCCTCGGTATAGTGTTGAACATTGTCATAATCCTTACAAAGGAGTGCATCCTTTTCATTGATTACGGGCAATTTTTCATTCTTTTCAACATTGTCATTGTCCTGAGCCGGGATTTCATCGGTGGATTCCTCATAAACCGCCATATAGCCCTGGAATTTAACAGTATATCCGCTTGTGCGGAATGTGTAACCACTTGCATCAAATTCGATAGTTTCAGTATCAAAAACAGCTGATGCCATCTGGCTTGCAACAAAGCGATCCCAAACCAATTTGTAAAGTTTATACTGGTCAGGAGTAAGATATTTGCGAACAGTTGCGGGCTCAAGTTTTACATTTGAGGGTCTGATTGCTTCGTGTGCATCCTGCGCATTTGACTTTGTTTTGTATACGCGAGGACGGGAAGGACAGTAACCGTCACCGAACTTTTCAGCAATCAACTCAAGTGCCGCAGACTGCGCATCTGCAGAAATGCGGAGCGAGTCGGTACGCATATAGGTAATAAGACCCTGCACGCCGCCGTTTTCCGGACCAAGGTTTACGCCTTCATAAAGTTCCTGAGCAACACGCATGATTCTCTGTGATTGGAAATTGAGTTTTCTCGATGCTTCCTGCTGCATTGTAGATGTGGTAAAAGGAGGCGCGGGTTGCTTTGTTTTTGCCGCCTTTTTAACACTTGTGCAAAGGAATGCCGAATTTCCGATTTCGTTCAATACAGTGTCAACATCGGACTTGGATTCAAGTTTAATCTTACCCTTTCCCTTGCCAATGAGTCTTGCTTTTACACTTTTATTTTCAGCAGTCGAAAGAAGCGCATCAACCGTCCAATATTCTTTGGGAACAAATGCACGGATTTCAGCTTCTCTGTCTACAATAATTCTTGTTGCGACAGACTGAACACGACCGCCCGAAAGACCGCTTTTAACGCTCTTCCAAAGGAACGGACTGATCTTGTAACCAACAATTCTGTCAAGGATACGACGAGCTTGCTGAGAATTAACAAGTTCAATATCAATCTCGCGAGGATTTTTGATAGCCTCTTTTATTGCAGATTTTGTAATCTCATTAAACGCAACTCTGTAACATTTTTCCGCGGGGAGGCCGAGTGCTGTGGCAAGATGCCACGAAATTGCTTCTCCCTCGCGGTCAGGGTCGGTCGCGAGAAATACTTTGTTTGCAGATTTTGCATCTTTCTTGAGCGCCTTAATCAAATCGCCTTTCCCGCGAATATTGATATAACGCGCTTCAAAATTATTTTCTATATCTACGCCAAGAGTACTTTTGGGAAGGTCACGAACATGACCTTTAGAGGCAACAACTTTATAGTTACTGCCAAGATAACTCTTAATTGTACTTGCCTTGGCGGGTGACTCCACAATTACTAAATTTGCCATTATTAAAACACTGCAAAAGCAGTTCCTTTCATTGTTTATGTTCTGCGATAACGGTTACCCGGAAGTTCGATAACAGCATTTTTCAAAGATAGTGAAAGCAAATGCATTATCACATCAGAAACAGTTTGCCCCGATGCCGAAACTATCAAGTCCATACCAACATCTCCCTCTTCGGGAATGCAATCATAAACTTGCTTTTCGGGCACAGAAAGTGTTGCAAATTCTTTCGGAGATGGTTTTTGCTCGCTTTCAAAACTACTTGCATACGCAGGCTCGCTATAATCGTCATCCTTATGCGGATTTTGATTGATCGGAACCTTTTTGCGGTTATCTTTTTTAGATTCAACGCCGTAGCGGCTCGCCGCTTTCTTTGAATCATACCTCATTTCACCAATCGCATTGATATCAAGGTCAGAAAATGCTGATTGATTAAACGCACCAATTATATCATCAACCGACGTCACCATTCTGGCTTTGCCGTTTTTGATCAAATTATTTACTCCGATTGCGTTAGATGTGCCGACAGCACCCGGAATTGCAAACAGCGGTCTTCCCTGCTTTGCAGCATCATTTGCCGTTATCAAAGCGCCGCTTGGCTCGGAGCACTCAACAACAAGTGTGCAACGAGCAAGTCCGCTGATAATTCTGTTTCTCTTAGGAAAATGATTTCCGTCCGAAGACGCTCCCGGAGGATACTCACTCAAAACCAAACCGTTTTTCAGTATGTTGTTATACAGTTTGGTATGAACTTTAGGATATACAACATCAACTCCGCCGCCCAAAACCGCAACTGTTTGTGCTTGCGCATCAAGTGCACCCGCAGCGGCCATTCCATCAACGCCAAGCGCCATGCCGCTTATAACAATTGCACCTGCCGAAGCAAGTTCATAAGCAATTTTGTACGCCATTTCTCTGCCGTAATCACTCATTGAGCGTGTGCCAACTATCGCGACACAGAATTTATTGTCAAAATCTATCGGTTGGCCCTTAAAATAAAGAACTGCAGGAGGATTTGATGTATATTTAAGAATGCGCGGATATCTTGGGTCCGCGTATGTCATTATACCGATTCCCTGGCGTTTGCAATCAGAAAGTATTCTTTCTGCACGCTCAAGATTTTTATCCGTAAGCCTTTGTTTTACAGACTCGGGAATCTTTTCAAGGGATAAAATTTCACCGCTTGATAAGTCAAATATTTCTTTTGGAGAAGAATACTTTGAAACAAGCATGTTTAGATAAGGACTCGCGTCGCCAAGTTTTAAAGACAGCCATGTCCAATATAAACTCTCGCTCATAAGCATTCCCTCCTAATCAATTATTTTTGTGTAAAAGCAAGTATTGAAGCCGCAATCGCCGCATTAAGCGACTCGGAATTCGGTGCAATCGGAATATACACGCTTGCACTGCATTTTTTTGACACCTCAATATCAATACCGTGTCCCTCATTGCCTATCACAAAGCAATCGCTCTTTTGCACACCGATTTCATCAAGTGATTTGGCACCGTCACGAAGTTCTGCGCAAAGAACTCTTCTCCCTAAGGAAATAAGTTCAGAAACTGTAGAAGAAAAGTCCTCGACTATGTCAACCTTTATCTTAAAAAGTGCACCCATTGCCGCTCGCATTGTTTTAGGATTATACATGTCAGCTGTATCAGCACTAACGATAAGTCTGTCAAATCCAAAAGCGACCGCGCTTCTTGCAACGGTACCGACATTGCCGGGGTCACGCAAAGAATAAAGCATCATTATTTTTTCAGAAGTGTATCTTTGCGAGTCATTCTTTTCTATTTTATTATAAAATTTCAAATTGTCAAGATGTTTTGCAACACATATTACACCGTCGGGAGATTTTTCTGTGCTTATTTTTGAAAATGCACTGTCCGAAAGGCACAAAAATGACACCTTTTCGCCTTCTTTGCTATTTTTCAACTTTTCGAAGGCACGCAAAGCGATTTCGCTGTTTTTTCCTTCACAAAACAAAACCGCTTCAAAAGCAACTCCGCTATCAACGGCCTCTGCAAAAAGTTTTGCACCTTCTATCAAAAAAAGTTTATCATTTTCACGGTGCTTTTTCTCCGAAAGTTTAGCATACTTTTGCACAAGCGGATTGTTTCTACTGCTTATATATGTTAATTCTTGCATCAATAAACTCCCATTAAAACGCTAAAAACCCGGTATATACCGGGTTTTTATTTTGTAATTAAAGTGCAGCTTTAGCTTTTTCTACGATTGCTGCAAAAGCTTCCTTGTCATATACTGCAATCTCAGCAAGCATCTTTCTGTTGAGGTCGATGCCAGCCTTCTTAAGACCGTGCATAAGGGTGGAATAGTTCATGCCGCAAACCTTAGCCTGCGCGGAAATTCTGGTGATCCAGAGAGAACGCATATCTCTCTTCTTGAGTTTTCTGCCGGTGAAAGCATAGTTACCGCTCTTGAGTACGGCCTGTTTAGCCATCTTAAAGTGCTTGCTCTTTGCACCCCAATAACCCTTAGCAGCCTTAAGTACACTCTTTCTTCTCTTGCGCGTCATCATAGCGCCCTTAACTCTTGCCATTTTATTTAATCCTCCAAATTAACTGATTTTTGATAGAAGCGATTACTTCTGGATAAGCGCCTTGATGGTGGGAGCCATAGAAGTGCTAAGGTATGCACCCTTACGAAGGCTTCTCTTACGCTTTGCAGTCTTAATGCCAAGCTTGTGGCGATGCTGCGAATGGTTCATTTTTACTTTTCCGCCGCCGGTTACGCTAAATCTTTTAGCCGACGCCTTGTGTGTCTTAATCTTTCCCATGGTTATATCTCCTTTTCAGTATTAACTGTTTTATATAAATTCAAAAGAACTTATAAACTTATTTCTTGTTGGGTGCGATGATGGTGGACATAAATCTGCCATCAAGCGAAATACCCTTTTCCGATGCGCCTACATCAGCACAAGCGGCAATGAATTTTTCAAGCATTGCGCGGCCGAGATCCTGATGTGCCATTTCGCGTCCCTTAAAACGAACGATAACCTTTACTTTATCGCCGCCCTCGAGGAACTTGCGCGCATGATTTGCGCGGGTTTCGAAATCGTGGGTGTCAATTCTGCAAGAAAGCTGAATTTCCTTAACCTTAACGATCTGCTGTTTTTTCTTAGCTTCCTTCTGCTTTTTCTCTTTTTCAAAGCGGTATTTGCCGTAGTCCATTACTCGACAAACAGGGGGCTCTGCCTGAGGAGAAATCAGCACAAGGTCAAGACCCTTGTCATATGCGAGTTCTTTTGCATCGTTAAGCGGTAAAATACCTACCTGCTCACCGTCTGCTCCGATTACGCGTACTTCTTTGGCTCTGATATCATCATTGATCAGCGTATTATCCTTTGTGCTAATGAAAAACACCTCCAAAAAACTAAAAAATGCGAAGAAAAACTCTCCGCACACACATATCGCAAAAGCGACAAAAATGTATTAACCGCGGTTACTCTCTTGCTACCGGGTGAGAACGGAGTTGTTCTTCTTTGTTGTACCTAAAGATATTACCATGGTTTTTCCCATTTGTCAAGCATTTTTTTGATATTTTTTATTTTCTGCGCTTTTGACCTTGATTTGCGCGGCATTTTTCTGTTTTTTTCATTTTTATATAGAAATCTTTGAAATACTATGTTATACTATTAAATTGAAGTATTATTGTTTGCGAAAGGACTGCGATAGTAAAACCGCAGATTTTATAAAATGTCTTATTGCACAAACTCACAAGAACAAATCAATCTCCCTGTAATCCCCTTGCGCGGAATGGTAGCCTTTCCCTCCATTCCAATGAGCATTGAGGTTGCGCGCGACAAATCGATTCACGCCATACGCGCCGCAGAACGCCTTGGCGGTTGCATTATGCTTATAGCACAGAAAGATGTTTCCGTAGAGAAACCTACACCCGATGACCTTTTCAGAATCGGTACAATCGCAAAAATCAAGCAATCCGTAAAAACCAATGACGGAAATGTTCGAGTTATTTTAGAGGGAAAAACCCGCGCAACCGTACTCGAATATACCGATAATGATAAGTATTTAAGCGCACAGGTTGTTTCTGCAGAAACTGCGGATGTTGATGACAGCGTTTACAGCGAAGCGCTTGTTCGCCAAGCGTTTTCTGCTCTTGAACGAGTAACATCGCTCATGCCCAAAATTTCCGATGAAATGATTTATTCGGTACGCACAATTCAAAACCCCGGTCTTCTCGCCGATTTTATCGCGGCAAACATTCTCATCCGTTTTGAAGACAAGCAAGAGGTTCTTGAGGAACTTGACCCCATTGTTCGCCTTGCTGAAATTCTCACCATGCTTGAGCATGAAGAACAAGTCCTTCGTTGTGAAATGGATATACATAAAAAGGTAAGGGCCAAACTCGACGAAAATCAACGCGACTTTTATCTGCGCGAACAAATAAAGGTTATCCAAAACGAGCTCGGCGATGATGCACAAAGCGAAGTCGATGAATTTTTTGACCGTATCGACAGTGCAAATCTCCCAAAAGAAGTTGAAGAGAAACTTATAAAAGAAACCACCCGTCTTGCAAAAACACCTTACGGTTCTGCTGAAAGCACCGTGCTTCACAATTACCTTGAAGAATGTCTTGAAATACCGTTCGGTCAATATACAGAAACCATTTGTGACATCGCAAAAGCAAAAGAGATTCTTGAGCGCGATCATGACGGAATGAACGATGTAAAGGAGCGAATACTTGAATTTCTTGCCTCTACACAGTTTTCAGGCAAAAAAGGCGGACAGATAATCTGCCTTGCAGGCCCTCCAGGTGTGGGTAAAACCTCCATCGCCGCTTCTATTGCAGAAGCGCTCGGAAGAAAATATGTCCGCGTTTCTCTCGGCGGTGTTCGCGACGAGTCCGACATTCGCGGCCACAGAAAAACTTATGTTGGCGCAATGCCCGGCCGCATTGTCAGCGCGCTCCAAAAAGTAAAAGTGATGAATCCTTTGATTTTGCTTGATGAAATTGACAAACTCACTTGTGACGCTCACGGCGACCCATCCTCTGCTTTACTTGAAGTGCTCGACAGTGAGCAAAACAAGTCTTTCCGCGACCACTTTGTCGAAATGCCCATCGACCTTTCCGAGTGTGTATTTATCGCAACCGCAAACACGCTCCAAACCGTGTCACGCCCCCTCATTGACCGCATGGAAGTTATTGAGCTTGGCGCATATACACGCACCGAAAAACTCAAAATAGCTAAAAATCACCTTATTCCCAAGCAACTTGGACTTCATGGGCTTAACAAAAAGCAACTCACCATCTCTCAATCTGCGGTTGCCGAAATTATTGATTTTTATACTTCAGAAGCCGGTGTCCGTAATCTCGAGCGCGAAATCGCCTCACTTTGCAGAAAGGCAACTAAGGCACTTGTTGAAGGCGCCGAAAAGGTTTCCATTAAAAATACCGATGTAAAAGGCTATCTCGGTGCGAGAAAGTGCATGCCCGAAAAACTTGCAGATACCGATGAAATCGGTGTGGTAAACGGCCTTGCATATACCTCTGTCGGCGGCGACATGCTCAAGATTGAAGTTGCCGTACTTGAAGGTAGCGGAAAAATTGAGCTTACCGGTTCCCTTGGCGATGTAATGAAAGAATCTGCTCAACTTGCAGTAAGTTATGTCCGCTCTATTGCCAAAGACTATGGCATTGATACCGACTTCTACAAAACAAAGGATATACATATTCACTTCCCAGAAGGCGCAGTTCCCAAAGACGGTCCAAGTGCTGGTGTTACAATTGTAACCGCGCTTGTAAGCGCGCTTAGCGGCACCCCCGTTAAACGCGATGTTGCCATGACCGGAGAACTCAGTTTGCGCGGCAAAACTTTAGCAATCGGCGGTTTAAAGGAAAAAACCATGGCGGCGTACAGCTGCGGAATTAAAACCGTTTTAATTCCTTTCGACAATGTTAAAGATTTGGAAAAAATCGACGAGGAAGCACGCGCACACCTTGAATTTGTTCCTTGCAAAACTCTTTCAGATGTACTTGATAACGCGCTTGTAAAAAAGAATGTTACCAAGAAAACCGCTATCAAAGTTAAAGCGGATACTAAAAACGAAATTAAAAATGTGAGCACAGAAAAGAGCGTGCGCACATCCGTGAGGTAAAATATGGCTGTGAATGTACAAAACTCACAACTTTTGATAAGCGCAGGTTTGCCCAAACAGTTTCCCAAAAAAGCGATTCCTCAAATCGCTTTTTCCGGTCGCTCAAATGTTGGTAAAAGTTCGCTTATCAACACATTACTTGGCAGAAAATCTTTGGCCCGTGTAAGTAGCGCACCCGGTAAAACCATAACCGTCAATTTCTACGAAGTAGATTCAAAGCTCTTTCTCGTCGACCTTCCCGGCTACGGTTTTGCAAAAAGACCGCCTGCAGAAAAAGCGGCTTGGTCGGCACTCACCGACGGATTTTTCACAAACAATCCCAACATTGATCTTTTAAAACTCATTGTTCAGCTTATTGATGCAAGGGTTGGCGCCACAAAAGATGACCTTATGATGCTTGATTGGCTTATGCAAAACGATATTCCGTTTATCGTTGTCGCAACTAAGATGGATAAACTCAACAAAACAGAAGCGGCAAAAGTTGTTAAGGCGTTGCGAGAAGATGCTGACATCCCCGAAGACATCAACATCATCCCCTTCTCTTCAGAAACCCGCGAGGGTAAGCAAACTCTTTGGAATGAAATTCTTTCATATTCCAATTTACTGTGAGGTAACTAATATTGTCTTCTGATATTTTTTATTATATTTTGCGAATTCCGATTGTATTGCTCTCGCTTTCGGTACACGAAGTTGCGCATGGATACGCGGCCTATAAACTTGGCGACCCGACGGCGCGCAATCTCGGCAGACTGAGCCTTAATCCGCTAAAGCATCTTGATCCAATTGGCGCAATTTGCATGCTTTTGTTTAGATTTGGTTGGGCAAAGCCCGTACCAATCAATACTAGATATTTTAAAAAGCCCAAGCGTGACATGGCGCTCTCTGCTTTAGCCGGTCCGCTTTCAAACTTGATAATGGCGTTTATTGCATACATTATAAGTCGTTATATTTTGTATTTTGGCGGAAACGGCGGAAATTTAGGAGTTGATTCTTATTTTTCCTTGATTCCGCTTACAGAGGCCGGAAAAATATTATATGTTTTGTATCTCTTTTTTGAAACATTTTTTGTTTTAAACATTTCTCTTGCAGTATTTAATCTTCTTCCCATCCCGCCGCTTGACGGCTCAAGAATTTTATTTGTTCTTCTCCCCGACAAAATTTATTTTGCCGTTATGAAATATGAGCAAATAATCTATTTTGCACTTATGGGTTGCCTTTTCATTGGCGTATTAGACCCAGCAATTGATGCGGTTTTCAATTTCTTTATTGAAATTTTTCAATTCGTTACAAAGTTTCTACCGTTTTTATAAAAAGAGGCTAGCGTGAAAGTTTAATTTGCGATATATTATGCATGGAGCGTTTCACGCCTGAACTCCTCGCAAAATGGGGATTGCCCCATTTTGCCGCACGAAGTGCGGTACCGAGGATTTCATTTAAATATTTGTGCCGCCGCTTGGCGGCGGAATGGAGATTTAAATGGAAAAACCGACATACAAACTTGAGGTTTACGAGGGGCCGCTTGACCTTTTGCTTGACCTTATTGACAAAAACAAAATTGACATAATGAATATTCCTATTGCGCTTATCTGTGATCAGTATATGGCTTATATCGAGCAAGCACGCGCAATGGACCTTGAACTTGCCGGTGAATTCATTGTTATGGCAAGTGAACTTCTTTATATCAAAAGTAAAATGCTTTTGCCAAAGACACAACCGGACGAAGAAGACCCCCGTGCAAATCTTGCGGAGGCATTGCTTATTTACAAGCGTGCAAAAGAAGCCGCAGAATTGCTTGCACCTATGTACTCATCTTACAGCGGCAGAACCGAAAAAGAGGAGGACGAAATCAAAGCGCCAAACGAAGTGCCCGAAGGACTTTCGCCCGAAATGCTAAAAAAAGCTCTCGGCGTAATTTCAATTCGCCTTCGTGAACTCGAAGCCGCGCATTCGAGAAATCTTTCCCCTCTTGTAAAAGGTACTGTCGTTCCCGTTTCGGAAAAACTTTCCGAAATCGTTGTAAACTTAAAAAAGAAGCCGCGCTCACTTCTCCATGTTATGAGAAGCGCAAACTCGCGCTCAGCGCTCATTGCCACATTTATGGCTTTGCTTGAACTCATCAAAGAAAGAACCGTAATCATATATGACGATGATGAAGAAAGTGGCAACATCGGCGACAGCGTTATGCTTAAATTTAACGAAGAAGCGGGCAACCACCTCCCAATTACCGAGTTTTAATTAAAGGAACCTTTTTAGATATGTCTGAATTTTTCAAAATATCCGAACAAACAAAAGAAGTGCTTGAGGCGGTTCTTTTTGCCGCGGGCCATCCGATAACTTATGACAAACTTGCGCAGGTCTTTGAAATTCCCGCAAGAGAAGTCAAGGATCTTGTAGAAGAATATGCAACCGAGTATAACAGCGGCAAAGTCACTCGCGGTATTATGCTTCTTACCTTCGAAGACTCGTGTCAACTTTGCACAAAAGAAGATTACATAAGAGAAATTCGTACCGCGCTCGGAATTCGACGCGGCGGAAATCTTTCTGCATCTTCTATTGAAACATTGTCAATCATTGCATATAACCAACCCGTTACACGAGCATATATCGATACTGTTCGCGGCGTGGACTCGAGTTACGCGGTAAGTTCTTTAGTTGAACGCGGACTAATCGAATCAAAATCGCGACTTGATGCTCCGGGGCGTCCTATGCTTTACACAACCACTACAACTTTTTTGCGTTGTTTTGGACTTTCTTCAGTCGACCAACTCCCTGCTCTAAACGAAGGTGATGTAAATCTTCTTGAGTCGCTCAAGGAAATGGGTGGCGAAGCATCGGCAGAAGATATTGCTAAAAGCGAAGAAAATAACGATTGATTTTCATTAAGTACGGCAAAAATAATTTTAAGGAGGTGGCGCTTTGACCGTTGCATTGATTTTGACTTTAATACTCGTCTTACTCACAGCGCCGCTTTTTATACGAATAAAATTTGATATTATCCTAAAATCAGATATCTTGGTTAGGTTGAATATTTTAGGTATAAAAATTCCTTTGTACCCCGCTAAAGAAAAGAAAATCAAACTTTCAAAATTCAAAAAAGGGTATCCTAAAGAAAAAAATCAAAAAAAAGATACAAAGCCACCCAAACAATCGCCAAAGACTTCTACTACAGAAAAATCACCCTTGGGTGATAAAATTTCGACGGTTTTATCTTTGCTTAAACTTTTGTTTTCAAGATTCTTCAAGCACTTGCGTCTTGATGTTTCAAAAATCATTGTAATAGTCGGTGGCAAAGATGCCGCCGCTACCGCAATAACATACGGCATTATCTCTCAATCCGTTGCATATCTGCTTGAGTTTTTGGATAACAACCTTAAAATCAGCAAAAAACGCGACGGCGAAATCAATGTACTTTGCGACTTTACTTCTGAAAGCACAGTATACGATGTTTTCATTTCCGCATCGCTCAACATTTGGCAAATTCTTGACATCGGCATAAGTTTGGTGTACAATTACTTCAAAGGTAATGATGTATTCAATATAAAAAAACTACTCATCGGAGGACAAACTAATCATGGCAGAAAGCAAGATCAATGATATAATCAAAGTTTCTCTTGAAAAGATAAAAGATATTGTTGGAGCGGAAACCATTATCGGCTCCCCTATTGAAACCGCAAGCGGCACTACTATTATCCCCGTTTCAAAAGTTGCTGTAGGCTTTGCTTCAGGCGGACTTGACTATAATTCTGACAGTTCTGCGGCAAAAGAAGCAAAGAGTTCTTTGCTTAAAAATGCAAACTTTTCCGGCGGTGGCGGTACCGGAATCAGCGTTTCCCCCATCGGTTTCCTTGTTGTAAGCAGTGACGGAAGAGTTGAACTCCTCACCGTTGACAATCCCACCACCGGCGACTCTATCGATAAACTCGTATCCGTTATCGAGCGCTCTCCCGAAATTTTCTCCAAAGTAAAAGATATCTTTTCAAAGAAGGAAAACTAATCAAAATTTTCATACACCGATTTTGTACTCAAGCCGAATATAACATGCGGTTTTGCAAAAACTATGCTTGTTTAGGACGGTGAATATAATGTACAAACTCGGTGTATTTTTAAAAAAATCTTTAGTTTTTATTACTTTATTTTCTTTTTTTAGCATTATTGCATTTGCGCAAAAGCCTTTCCTTTCAGCAGAAAGTGCCATTTTGATAAATCTTTCAAACTCTGATACAATTGCAGAATATAACGCTGATAACAGACAAGGCATGGCAAGTACAACAAAAATAATGACTGCTATTTTGGCTATCGAAAACGGTAACCTCGATAAGCAATACAAAATACCACCCGAGGCCATTGGTGTTGAAGGTTCATCGCTGTATCTAACCGAAGGTGAATGTCTTACTTTGCGCGAACTTGTAACAGCTTTGATGCTCCGCAGCGCAAATGATGCAGCTGAAGCGATTGCAATAATCATAGCAAATGATGTTGAAACTTTTGCAAAAATGATGAATGAAAAAGCCAAAGAGTTAGGCCTTTCAAACACTCATTTTACAAATCCGCACGGACTTTCGGATGAAAGTCATTACACCACAGCACGCGAACTTGCAAAAATCGCCGCGTACGCTCTAAAAAACGAAACTTTCAGGGAAATATGCTCTTTAAAAAATGCCACTATTTCCGGCAAAGAATACTCGCGCCAAGTGACAAATCACAACAAAATGCTTTCAATATACAATGGGGCGTTCGGCGTTAAAACCGGTTTTACAAAAGCCACAGGCAGATGTCTAGTTTCCGCCGCGGAGCGTGAAGGTGTTGAACTTGTCGCGGTAACACTTAATGCGCCAAATGATTGGAATGACCATTCTGCCCTTCTTGATTTCGGATTTTCATTGTACGAAAAAGTAACGCTGGCAAACGCAGGCAAGAAAATTTATGATTTGCAAATTATCGGTGGAGATGCCGAGAATGCGTATGCGTATATCAAAGAAGACATCGAGGTTTGCTTAAAAAAGAAGAGAGGAAGCATTGTTGAGCGAATCGAAATCAACCGCCCGATTTTTGCGCCTATTTATAAAGATGACACCGTTGGAAAAATAGTGTACTATCTTGACGGAGCAGAAATTGCATCCGCTCCGCTTTATGCATCATCATATATTGGTACAAAACAATAAAAATATTTCATATCATTCAGTTAAGGACTATCATGGAAAAAATCAGACTTCAAAAATATTTTACCGAATGTAAAATCATGTCCCGCCGTGCCGCTGAAACAGAAATTGAAGCGGGAAAAGTTACCGTAAACGGTAAAGTTGCAAAACTCGGTGACAAAGTTGACCCCGCAAGCGATGTTGTAATGTACAAAGGAAAATTGCTTGAACCGCCGCTCGGTGAACACACCTATATTATGCTCCACAAACCTCGCGGATACCTTACAAGTATGACAGATGACCACGGTAGAAAGTGCGTTTCGGAACTTGTAAGCGATCTTGGCACGCGTGTATACCCCATTGGCAGACTCGACCTTAATTCCGAGGGACTTTTGCTTCTTACCGATGACGGGGACCTTACCAACACTCTCACTCACCCCAAGCATCATGTAGATAAAATTTATAATGTTTCTTTCCGCGGCGAAATTACAAATGAAAAACTTGAAATTTTGCGTGCTCCAATGGTTATTGACTCATATAAAACTTGCGGCGCTGATGTTGAGGTTATCGAAAAGCATGACGGCGGCGGAAAACTTAAAATCACAATTCATGAGGGTAGAAACCGTCAAATCAGAAAGATGTGTGAGCAAGTTGAACTTTCCGTAAGCCGTCTTTGTCGCGTACAGATTGGCGAAATCCGCCTCGGCGGACTTGCTCTTGGCAAATGGCGTCATCTCGACCGCTCTCAGGTAAAATATCTCAAGAGTATAAAAAATAGCGCAAAGTGAGGACTTCAAGGTGCTTATTGTTAAACCTATTTTAGACAAAGAAACTCAAAAAGAACTCGGCAATATTTGTGGAGTCACTTTCAATGCGGATGCGCTTGCCTTCTCTGCTTATATTGACGAAGAAATTTTCGGCTTTTGTCAGTTCACAGTAAACGGTTCCATCGCAACACTAACTGATGTCCGCACTCTCAAAAACGATTTTGAAGCGGCATTCATCATGTCAAGAGGAGCGCTTAACTACATAGATCTCTGCGGATTCCACACAGCAAGATGCTCTAAAAATGCAGGCGATTTAACATTGCTCCGCTCAATCGGATTTAAAGAGATTGAAAACGATTTGTTTGAAATCAACCTTTCCGAAGAATTTACCGGAAAATGCACGCATTGCAATTAAATTTTTAATATCGACTTGCCGCTACATGTTTCGACAAAAGCGGCAAGTTTTTTGTTATAATTTTCCAACAATTACAGTAAAATTTTGGTAATATTTGTTTTCCATTTCTCTTGTAATTTTTGCCATATTATGGTATTATAATATCGTAAAATCTTAATTAAAGCAGAAGGAGCAAGTGAACAAACACTATGGAACTTAACACAAAAATACTTATAGCTGATGAAAACCTCGAGCAAAGAAATTTTTTAAAGGAAAACTTGTATCGAGCAGGATACAGAAATGTCGAATTAGCAACGAATGGTGAAGATGCTATTTTAAAAATCAACCGCACGCATCCCGATATTGCAATTGTCGACATTTGGCTGACAAAACTTGACGGCATTGGCGTGCTTCGCAACGCAAGAAGCATAGATTTCGGCAAAGAACTCCCCACATCATTCATTGTTGTATCAATGGTAGCAAATCAAAATTTGTTCGTTGAAGCAACAAACCTCGGTGCAGAACTCTGTTTACTCAAACCGTACAACTACACAAGTTTGATTGAACATATTGATGCTATTTCACAAAGACGCGCAAAACCACATGTTATAGCAAATGTAGAAGGCACACAAAAGCCAACTGCAGATCTTGAAACGCAGGTAACTCAAATAATACATCAAATAGGAGTACCTGCACATATAAAAGGATATCAATATTTAAGAACTGCCATTTTAATGACCATTAACGACAGCGAAATAATAAATTCAGTAACAAAAGTCCTTTATCCATCCGTTGCAAAAAAGTTTTCTACTACAACCTCAAGAGTGGAGCGCGCAATACGCCATGCAATCGAGGTGGCATGGGACAGAGGAGATGTAGACACTCTAAATTCATATTTCGGATATACCATTCAAAACAACCGCGGAAAACCTACTAACAGCGAGTTTATTGCAATGATTGCTGACAATCTTCGTCTTAAACTCAAGCTGTTTTAATATAAAAAGTGATGTGCAAAGCACATCACTTTTCTGTTATTATTGAATATTCAATTCCATCAGTTACAATCACGACATTACCAACTTCGTATGTAATATAATACTCTGCGTCGAGTTCATCCAAAAGCGCTATTGTTTCTTTGTGCGGATGATTATAGCTGTTATCTTTTCCCGCAGAAATTATTGCAGTTTCGGGAGTTACCAATTCAACAAACTCTCGCGAAGAAGAAGTTGACGAACCGTGGTGCCCAACTTTCAAAATATCCGCGTCCAAGTCATATCCATAGTATATCATACTATCTTCAGACTCTTTTTCCGCATCACCGGTAAACAAAAACGATACATCGCCATAACTTATTTTACACACAACGCTCATGTTGTTAAGATCATCACGCTCATAAAAGGTGTCTGGAGCAAAAATTTCAATTTTTACATCACCAAGAACATATTCATCATTAGGTAACGCCTCAAAAACATTACAACTTTCTTCCTCTATCGCCTCAATCATACCGTTAAAAGTAGAAGTTGTATTAACCGCATCCGGCAATATAATGTTTTTAAATTCGTATTCTTTTAACAATAGTTTCGCGCCGCCTATGTGATCCTCATGAGGATGAGTAAATATTGCATACTCAAACTCGGTAATTCCAAGTTCATCAATGTATTCAATCGCATCATTCCGACTTGCAAAAGGCCCCGCATCAATGAGAATATTTCCATTGCTTGTTTGAATTAAAGCGCAATCCCCCTGCCCTACATCAATAAAATGAACATAAACTTCATCACCTGATACGGAGATATAAGTTTCGCTAGTTTCTTCTAAAAAGTTGTAAACGCTTACAGCAACAATACAAATTACAAAGCAAACGGTTAAAACTTTCTTTAAATTTGTTTTTGATTTCATTTATAACTTAATATTTCTCCATTTACCTTTATAAAAATGAACAGTTACGCACACAAAACGCGTATATTGGTCAAGCAGAAGCGCAAACCAAGCACCGATTACACCGACTTTAAAGACATGGCAAAGTAAAAATGCAAGCAAAGGACGAACAATATCAAGGCTAAAGAAAGAAACAACAGCATTAAACCTTGTGTCACCGGCACCGCGAAGTGAACCGGTAAAAATAATCTGAGAAGAATGCGAAAGGCTTACAAACGCAACAACAATAAGAATATTTTTCCCCTCTGCAATTACAGCCGGATCTGTAGAAAACAGTTTCATCAAAAAGTCCCCGCCAAGTGTAAACAGCGCAAAAAGCAAGGTAGAAAATCCCCATGCAATTCGCTGTGCAACTTTGCCGTACATAAGCGATATATCCCATCGCCCACGGCCGAGGTTTTGCCCAACCATTGCCGCTGCGGCCGCACCCAAACCGTCACCGCATGCAAACGAAAGGTTTATTATGTTCATGCAAATTTGGTGCGTAGTCATCGCCTCAGTACCAAGGTCACCAACAACCTTTGCAAACATAAACATACCAGCGCGCATAAAAAGCTGCTCAACACCGGCGCCACCACCAACATGTAATAGTGCATTTAGTGTTTCTTTTTCAAAATTAAAGAAATAAGGCAAACGCAATTTAAGATATGAACTTTTTCCGAAATATGAAATTAACGAAATCAAAAACGAGCAAATATTGCCGCAAAGTGTTGCAATTGCCGCGCCCTTTACGCCAAGTCTTGGAAAAATCCAAATGCCGTTAATCAAGAAAAAGTTAAGAATTACATTTAACACATTACCCGTTAATGACGAGCGCATGGTAATTTTTGTTCTTCCCGTTCCGCGCTGTGCGGCATTTAGCACACAGCTAAATGAATAAAAGAACATACCAATGATAGATATTTTAAAATATGTAGTCGCCTCAACGATGGTGTCGGCTTGCGCACCGGCAAAAAACAAAAGCGGTCTTGCAACAAAAAAGGCTACAATGCCTTCAATGATGGCAACCAATACACTTATGCTTAAATTTTGCGCGGCACATCTACTTGCCGCCTCTTTTCTCTTTTCCCCAAACCTGCGGCTTACTACCGCTACTGTGGAAGCACTGATTGCAAAGAAAAGAATGTAAAAAACCAAACGCGGCTGAGTTGTAACGCCCACCGCCGCAACCGCAGTATCGCTTGCGCGGCTAACCATAATTCCATCGATAAAACTTGTAAAAGCCACAAATAGAGATTCTATCATTGCAGGCCATGCAATTTTAACAAATGAAGAATATGCATCCTTATTTGACGGCAATTCGCCAAGGCGTTCGCTCGGCTTCACCATATATTCTGTTGAAAAAAGTTTTTGTAAAAATCTATTTTTTCTCATATTCCAAGTAGAAAAAGTGAACGACAAAGCGTTCACTTTTTTTAAAATGTTTCTTGTCGCGTTTTCGAAAGTCTTAAAGCGCCATCCGCCGTTTTCATCAAATGCTCAAGCGCTTTTCCGGTGCCGCGCGCAACGCATTGCACAGCGTTTTTGGCAACACGGGTTTTTATACCGGTAGCTTTGAAAATTCTGTAGTCCAAACCGTAAAGCATGCTTCCGCCACCGGTCATAACAATGCCGTTTGCCAAAACATCTCCAACAAGTTCAGGCGGAGTTCTCTCAACAACCGAGCATACAGCCTCAAGAATAACAGAAATAGGCTCATCAAGTGCCGCAACCATTTCCGAAGAACAAAGCCTTATCGCTTTAGGAAGTCCTTGTGAAAGGCATCTTCCCTTGATGTCTATATACTTTTCTTCGGGGCGCGCTGTGGCAGAACCAATGTGAAGTTTTACCTCCTCTGCAGTTCTCTCGCCGATAAGCACTCCG
>JAZQWE010000294.1:0-13434 GCA_045632225.1 Eubacteriales bacterium
CAGACAATGGTTGCAAAGATCGACGATGATACCTACCAGGTACAGGTTGTTTCTTGGTACGACAACGAAAACTCCTACACCAGCCAGATGGTTCGTACTATCAAGTACTTCGCTGAAAGAGTTTAATTTAAAACTTAAAAAGCACCCGCAAGGGTGCTTTTTGTTTTGATAAGGTAAATTAAAGTTTTCCTCACATGGAAATGCAAGCATTTTCATGTGTTAACAAAACCGTTCGCTCGCGCCACGCTCGACCGCGTGCGGTTTTTAAGGAGTTTTTGGGTCGGCGCATGTCCGCCCCAAAAACATAATTTCAATCGCATAAACTATAATTTATAATTATCATGAAACTTTTAATTCTTGGCGACATTGTCGGCAGAAAAACGGTTGAATATCTGTCCAAAAACCTATGGTCGCTTCGCAAAGAAATGCGCGTTGACATGGTTATTGCCAACGGCGAAAATGCCACCGACATAATGGGCATTTCAAACGAGGACGCGCAGACTCTCCTTGACGGCGGCGTTGATGTAATCACGGGCGGCAACCACATTTTCCACAATCGCGCCATATGTCAAATGCTTGATGACAGCAATGTCATCATTCGCCCGCTTAATGCCCCTGCGGCGGCTCCCGGATGCGGCGATACTGTTTTTGAAGCGTGCGGATACAATGTTCTTGTTATAAATCTGCTTGGCATGATGGGCATGGAATATGCTCAAAACCCGTTTGAAGCGGTGGACAAAGCACTAAAGCGTAACGGGGGCAGATACGATTTTGCCGTTGTTGACATGCATGCCGAAGCAACTGCAGAAAAGCAAGCTATGGGATACTATCTCGCAGGTCGCGCCGCCGTAGTTGTCGGCACACACACCCATGTACAAACCGCAGACGAGCGCATTTTAGAGGGCGGCACCGCATACATCACAGACCTTGGCATGTGCGGTCCGTGCGGCGGAATTCTCGGCACGGACAAAGATGTGATTTTAAAGCGCCTTACAACGGGACTTGCGCAAAAATTCACCGTTGCAGACGGCGAAATCAAGCTTTCGGGCGTTGTTGTAGAAGTGAAAAACGGCAAAGCAACTAAAATCGAACGCTTATAAATTTTTACAAAAAGTTCATTTTTCCCTCACAATTCTTCTGTATACTTTTAAATATCGGAAGTTATAACAGAAAGGACCATAAAGATGAACATTTTAAAAGTATCTTCAAAATCAAGCGCAAACTCTGTTGCGGGCGCACTTGCGGCGGCAATCCGTGATGACGGAGAAGCTGAAATTCAGGCAATTGGCGCGGGCGCTGTTAATCAGTCGGTAAAGGCAATTGCAATTGCATCGGGTTTTCTTGCCCCCACCGGCGTTGCTATTTTTGCTCAACCCGCGTTTGAAGAAGTAAGCATCGGCGACGAGGAACGCACCGCTATCCGTTTCAAAATTTCCTCCAAAAAAGATTGATTTTTGCCAAAAAGCTCTTGACATTTATTGGAGAAAATGGTAAAATATTGCCATAAAATAGTATTATACATTATACAACATTCTAATATCAGGAGGAGTTTCTATGAAATCGACAGGCATTGTAAGAAAAATCGACGGACTTGGGAGAATCGTTCTTCCCATCGAACTCAGAAAGCACATGGACATTGCAACGGGCGATGATATTGAAATCTTTGTAGAGGGAAATTCTATCATTCTTGAGAAATATTCCCCCGCATGCATCTTCTGTGGCAGTAAAGACTCTCTTGCAGACTATGAGGGTAAATGCGTTTGCAAAGAGTGCCGCGAAAAGCTCGGCAACATGTAATAAAAATTTAAAGGGTATCGGCAAAGCCGATACCCTTTTTTCATATCTGCGAATTAAGTTCGCGCATACTGTGTTTGCTTAGTTTTGCAACATTGGGAATTTCATAACGGTTGTCGTTTGTATCCCTTATCAAAATCCGTCCAAATGGCAAAATTTTTATATCGGTATATCTTGCTCGGATCTGGAATGTGCACTGTCCGTGGTTGGTCATTACCGTCCAACGGTTGATACTTCCCTTTTCATAAACCTCAATAACCTCAGTAATTTTGGGGACAATGTAATACTCCTCCAAAATCTCGCGGAGCAAGTCGCGGCTTTTTTTGTCAAGCGAGGAAAGCGAGCGGATTATACCGTGCTCTTTGCCGTCAGCATCAAGGAGCGATATATAATTGTCCGCATCGTTTACAGGAAACAAGCGGCGCACCTCAAGGTCTTCTATGATGGTGCCGTCAGCCAAAATCATATCAACCGTTACAAAATCGTGGCGTTTGAATGTAACACCGCCGTCAATATAATTTCTTGCCATTATTCAAATCCCTCCTCCTTTTTATCAGCCTCTGCCTGCTCTGCCATGGTCTGTATCTGCACAAGTTTGTAATACTTGCCCTTGGCGGCAATAAGTTCTTCGGGCGTACCCATTTCAAGGATTTTACCCTTGTCAAGCACAACAATTTTGTTTGCCTTGCGGAGGGTGGAAAGGCGGTGCGCAATCATAATGGTTGTGCGCCCCTTGATAAGCCCCTCAATAGCACCTTGAATAAGGCTTTCGGTTTCCGAGTCAACCGAGGCGGTAGCCTCGTCAAAAACAAGCATGCGCGGATTCATAAGCACGGTTCGTGCAATTGAAACGCGCTGTCTTTCACCGCCTGAAAGTCCTACGCCGCGCTCACCGAGCATGGTGTCATAACCGTCGGGCAAGCGTGCGATAAATTCATGTGCATTTGCAACATCGGTTGCGGCAAACACATCCTCGGGCGTTGCATCGGGATTGCTGAACGCGATGTTGTTGTAAACCGTATCGCGGAACATCATCGAATCCTGCTGAACATATCCGATTTGGCTACGGAAATATGCAAGGTCGATGTCACGGATATTGATGCCGTCAACCAAAATTTCGCCCTCATAATCATCGTAAAAGCGCATAAGAAGGTTGACAAGCGTGGATTTGCCCGAACCGGTCGTACCAACAATGCCGACAATGTCGCCCTCTTCAATAGTAAGGTTTACGCCGGAAAGGGTCATCTTTGTGCGGTCATAAGAGAAATTGATATTTTTAAACTCAATCTTGCCGCGCATCTCGGGACAGTTGCCCTTGCCGCGGTCAGCCTCTTCCTCGGCATCGAGAATATCAAGCACACGCTCTGCAGAGGCAAGTGCACTTTGGTAAGAATCGTTAAAGTTTGCAAAAAAGTTTACGGGGCCGTAGAACATTGAAGCGTAGGAGATAAATGCAACAAGTGTACCAAGAGTAACGCCACCGATTTCGGCAACTGTACCGCCGTTGTTTTGCGAATAAATTACCCACGCGCCGCCGATACCCCAAATTAAAAGTTGTCCCAGATGAACAAAGAACGATACAAAGTTAGGAAACGCGGTGGAAATGCGCGAACTTCTGCGGTCAATTTTGAGCCATTCGTTTGTATAATGACTGAATTTGCCGCTGCTGCGCGACTCCGCCGAGAAGGATTTTACCACGCGCACACCGGGGAGTGTGTCTGTGAGGTTTGACACAACAGCCGCCCATCTGCGCCACACTTTGCGGTGATATGGCAAAATCTTTTTGCCGAAAATTCGGGTTCCCACAACAATAAACGGTATGGGTACAAGGGTTATGAGCGCAAGTTTAAAGTTGTTAGCCATCATTATGCATGCGATACCGATGAGGGTAAACACTTGCACAACAACTTCTTGCGAAAGTCTAATCATAAATTGCTCAATCGTGAGCGAGTCGCCGTTAACGCGGTTGATTACCGAACCCGTGGTGGTCTTGTCATAAAACCGCATGCTCAGTTTTTGCGTTTTTTCAAAAAGGTTGTTACGAAGTGATGTAACAATGTTAGCGGCGCTAAAACGCAAACGGTATGAGCGGATAACGCCCACAATCAACTGAACAAGATATGCCGCAAGCAATACCAAAACCACTTCAATAAGCATTCTCATATCGCTGCTTGGAATAACATTGTCGACAAGGTTTGCCGTCATTGTGGGAAGCAGCATTGATATACCCGTGGTGACAAGGGAAAGCATCATACAAAGTATAAGGTTTGGGAGCTCGGGCTTTGCAAACGGAATAAGCTTGCCCCAAATATGCCGCTTTGATTGGCATGCAATGCACTCCGCCCCCGCATGGAGCAAGCGGCGACCGCACTTGGGACAAAACAGCATCGCCTTTTCGTATCCTGCGGCAACAGCATCGTATGCATGGTCATCCTCGGGGTCATTTGCCATCTTTTTAATATAATCAGCCGCCATTTCGCAAAGGGTTGCAACCGCGTATGTAAAACGGAAAATTACACATTTTTCACCGTCTTTTTTGGTGAGTGTGAGGCGCGCATTGCCGTACATTCTTTTAACGGCGGCGTTTTCCACATCCGCGTGCAAAAGCGTGTGAACCACTCGCATATCGCTGTCAAGAGAGATACTGCGCTTATTGGTAACGGCAAAATAACTACTGTCGTATTTTGCCTCTAAAGTCAAATCGCCGACAATTGCAAAGAGTACATTTTCATCACTCTCGCAAACGGCGGCGCAAGCACCGACAAGGCTTTTAAACAGCTCATCGGATATATTTTTGTTGATAAGAATTCCATTGATTTTCATATCAATTCCTCCACAAAACGGAAGTTTGTACACCTTGATAATATCATGTAGTAATGGAAAATTAAACCACTTTTTTACCTTTTTGGGCATTCCTACAATCTTTTTGGCAAGGTAACCAAAAAGCGGCATTTTATTTTGACAAATTGACTATATAAAAGAAAGAAAATGCAAGAATCCTTGCATTTTCTTTGTTGAAATAGCTTGTGCGGACAGTCGAGGACGCCTGTCCCTACAAATTCTATTGAAGCATTTCGTAGCCGTGTTTTACTTAACAAGTTCCCTTTCGTAGCAAAACATATACTGCTGTGCAATGCCGCCGTAGATACCCGTTTTTTTAGGGTCAAGGGCACCGTCAAAACGGTTTTGTATTATGCGCTTTACCC
This sequence comes from Eubacteriales bacterium, assembly GCA_045632225.1. Lineage (GTDB taxonomy): Bacteria > Bacillota > Clostridia > Oscillospirales > CAG-272 > UMGS902. The sequence goes on from JAZQWE010000294.1 coordinate 5,001, forward strand.
ACACATCAACGGGGAACGCGCCGTAATCCTCAATCGCAAAAAGGCGAATACAGTTTGCAACCTTTTCACCAACGCCAAGCACCTTTAAAAGTTCCTCTGCGGCATTGCAGGCATCTATTTTTTCAAGGTCAAGCACGCCGCTTGCAACTCTGTTTGCCGCATCGGCAATATATTTTGCGCGATAGCCGAGTTTAAGTGTCATAAGTTCCTCTTCGCTAACAGTTGCAAGCCGCTTTGCGCTTGGGAAAGCATATCTCACCCCATCAGCACACTCGATTTTCTCGCCGTATTTTTCGGAAATTGTTTCAATCAACTTTGAAATTCGCGGAATGTTGTTGTTTTGCGAAATAATAAACGAGCACAGCGTTTCAAAGCGCTCTTGCGCAAGTATGCGAAGTCCGCCGGTTTGCTCAATCGCGGCACGCATAAAAGCATGATTGTTAAAATCGCTAAGTATCTGACTTTTTATCGCCGCATAGTCGCGGTCAAGCGAAAGATAGTGAAGCCAACGGCTCTCCACCTCATCGCGCGGCGCACCGATAATATGTACATTGCCATCTTTATCGCTTGCAAAACGCATATATCTGCCGTATGCAACGCCGTGATACTCACAAAGATAAGGAGTGCTTTTGTTTTTTGCAAAACGGAAACATTGACCGCATGTAAATGTACGCTCTATATCGTAATCGGGGGCATGAACAAAAAATCCGCCCTCTGTGTTTTCATAAATTTGCATATTCTTCTTCCCTTTACAGAAAAAATATATTATAATGTTAACATAAATGTTTATCAAATTCAATGGGGAGTTTTATCATGGAAAAAATATATACAATACCCGTCAACGAAGCATTTGAGGCCTCTGCCGCGGACAAGGCTTGCGGCTGCGCGCTGTGCACCCTTTATAACAAACTTGAATTCAACGAAATCGATGCTGTTTTGGGAGCGGCAATGATGGAACCCGACATCCGCATTGAAACAAACAAAAAAGGCTTTTGCAAAGAGCACTTTGACATAATGTTCGGCTACAAAAACCGCCTTGGACTTGCGCTGATTCTCGAAAGTCACCTTGGCGAAAATCACAAAGCCGCCTTTCCCAAAGGACTTTCCTCTCTCATGGCAAACGGCGACAAAAAGATTGCAGAAATGACAAAAAGCTGTTATGTCTGCGACAAAATCGAGTTTCATTTTGCGCACATGATTGACACTATTGCGCTCCTTTACACCGAGGATTTTGAGTTCCGCAAAAAATTTGCCGCACAGCCGTATTTCTGCCTCCCCCACTTTTCAAGAATGATGGAATACGCCAAGGCAAAAATGCCCAAAAAGGTTTTTGCCGAGTTTGAAAAGTGTGCAAAAAGCATTGAGGAAGGCTACTACACAGAACTCACCGAGGATATTTCATGGTTTTGCAAAAAGTTTGACTACCGATATGAGGATGAACCGTGGAAGAACTCAAAAGACGCCGTTGAACGCGCAATAAAATTTCTGGGCAGCGACCTGCATACAATGAAAAAGTAAAGAAAAAAGTGGTTCTCTTTCGAGGACGACTTTTTTTTTATTTGGAAATTTTGTATGCAAGGTCGTAGAGTTTCTTAAATGCGTCAAACTTGTTCTTGCAGAAGTCACGCATCCACTCAATCTTTTCCTTGGAGAACTTTTCAAGGTCGCCGTCCTTGAGTCTGTCCTTGTACATGCGGTCAAGGATAAGCGCCTCACCAATGTCCATGGAAGTGATTTCACCCTTGCGCTCACAAACAACGAGATTGCTTTCGCCCGCAAGGAGTTTTTCTACCGCATAAGCACCAACCTTTGAACCGAGCAAACGGTCGCGGAGTGTGGGGCTACCGCCTCTTACAACATGCGCGAGGCGAGCGAAACGGGTTTCGATACCGGTCTGCTCCTCAATTGTCTTTGTGAGTCTTTCGCCAAAGCCGTCACCTGCGCCTTCAGCAACCATGATAATAAAATTACGCTTGCCGCTCTTACGGGAAACCTTGAGGTCTTCAATAACAGCCGCTTCGTCAAAGGGAACTTCTTTGATTGCAACAGCGCTTGCGCCAACGGAAATTGCGGTCTGGAGTGCAATGTCGCCCGCATCTCTACCCATAACTTCTACTACATTACATCTTGCATGGGATTCGCAAGTATCGCGAAGACGGTCAACCATCTCGATAGTGGTATTAACCGCGGTATCAAAGCCGATGGAGTAGTCGGTGGAGGTAATGTCATTGTCGATTGTGCCGGGGAGTGCAACGCAGGGGATGCCGTGCACGGTAAGGTCGGTAGCACCGCGGAAAGTTCCGTCGCCACCGATGGAAACGATACCGTCAATGCCAAAACGACGACAGTTTGCGATAGCCGCTTTCATACCTTCCTCGGTCTTGAACTCGGGGCAACGGTCGGAGTAAAGCATTGTGCCGCCGTGGTTCATGATATTGGAAACAGAACGCATGTCAAGGGGCTTAATGTCGCCCTCAATAAGTCCGCGATAGCCGCGGTAAATGCCCATTACTTCAACGCCACGCGCAATTGCGGTACGAACAACGCTTCTGATAGCGGCATTCATACCGGGAGCGTCGCCGCCCGATGTAAGGATACCAATTCTCTTAAATTCAATGTTAGCCATTATTTTATCCTCTCTTAAAGGTAAATTATATCATTTTTATTTCGTCAAGCGCCGCCAAAAGCATTTCGCAAACGCTTCGCTGACGGATAGCGGTGCGGTCGCCCACTTCAGAAAGCAAAAGTTTTTTTGCAAACTCGCTGCGTTTTGATGAAACACCGATGTAGACAAGTCCAACGGGTTTGTCTTTTGTTGCGCCACCGGGGCCCGCAATGCCCGTAACGCTGATTGCAATATCCGTGCCCACTTGCATACGCGCACCGCGCGCCATTTGCACAGCGCACTCGGCGCTGACAGCACCGTAGGTATCTAAAACAGTTTGCTCAACAAAGAGCAGTTTATTCTTAACAGAGTTATCGTAAGAAATGATGCCGCCGTAAAACACGCTTGATGCACCGGGAACCGAAACAACGGTCGCCGCCGCAAGTCCGCCCGTGCACGACTCGGCAAAAGCAAGGGTCAACCCCTTTTCTTTAAACTCCTTTACAAGCGAAAGAACAAGTTCGTTTGCGTTCATTAGTCAAAAAGGGGGAACTTTTCGCAGAGTTTTGCAACCTCTGCGCGAATGTAGTCAGCGCTGTTTTCATAATCTTTAGCGCAAAGGCCGATAAGGTGACCGATTGTCTTGAATTCTTCCACGCCAAAGCCACGGCTTGTAGCGGCGGGAGTGCCAAGACGGATGCCGCTTGTAACAAACGGCTTTTCGGGGTCATTGGGAATTGCATTTTTGTTTGCGGTCATGTGCACGCTGTCCATACGCGCCTCAAGTTCCTTGCCGGTGATACCGATATTGCGAAGGTCAAGGAGAATGAGGTGGTTGTCAGTACCGCCCGAAACCATGTTGAGTCCCTCAGCACGAAGCGACTCTTCAAGTGCCTTTGCATTTTGGACAATGCGGCGCTGATATGCCTTAAACTCATCGGTAAGTGCCTCACCAAAGCAAACCGCCTTTGCCGCGATAATGTGCATAAGGGGGCCACCCTGAGTGCCGGGGAAAATAGCCTTGTCAATTGCCTTGCCAAGTTCTTCACGGCACATAATCATACCGCCGCGAGGACCGCGAAGGGTTTTGTGCGTGGTGGTGGTAACAACATCGGCATAGGGCACGGGCGAGGGATGAAGACCCGCCGCAACAAGACCCGCGATGTGCGCCATGTCAACCATGAAATATGCGCCAACGGAGTGAGCAATATTTGCCATTCTCTCAAAGTCGATGATTCGCGGATATGCAGAAGCACCCGCAACAATGAGTTTTGGCTTGCACTCTTTTGCAAGGCGCTCAAACTCTTCATAATCAATTCTGCCGCTCTCGGCGTCAACGCCGTAGGGCACAAAATTATAGCTCTTGCCCGAATAGTTTACGGGACTGCCGTGAGTAAGGTGACCGCCGTGTGCAAGATTCATACCCATAACGGTGTCGCCATGCTCAAGGAGAGCAAAGTAAACTGCAGTATTTGCCTGCGCGCCGCTGTGGGGCTGAACATTTACATATTCGGCACCGAAAAGTTTTTTAGCGCGCTCAATTGCGAGGTTTTCTGCGATGTCAACACACGCACAGCCGCCGTAATAACGGTGCGCGGGATACCCTTCAGCATATTTATTTGTGAGAATTGAACCTGCCGCAAGCAAAACAGCCTCGGACACAACATTTTCAGACGCAATGAGTTCAATTCCGTTTCTCTGTCTGTTATATTCAGCCATCACCGCCTCGCCGACTTCTTTATCGGCGGCAATGAGTTTTTCAATATTTTCGTAAACCATTAAAAAGCACCTCGCATTTTTTATCTTTACTATTATACATTAAAACATTTGATTTTACAATGCAAGTTAAAAAATACAGTAATTTTTTTAACAAGAATTGTATTTATTGCAATGTCATGTCAAAAAGGTGTATTTTTTGACATCTTTGGCGCAATTATATTATGCAAATTTTGTTGACATTGCGGGAAAAAATGTGGTATACTAACACAAGTAAGTATTGCATTTTAACTTGGAGGTGTTCGCCTTGAGCAGAATACTTGTTACATCCTGCAAAGGCGGCGTCGGAAAGTCTACGGTGTCAATCGGTGTTGCCACCGCACTTGCCACTTTGGGCAAGCGGGTTTTGCTTATCGACTTTGACCTTGGCAACCGCTCACTTGACCTTATGCTCGGCATGCAGGACGACATTATCTACGATATTGCCGACCTTGCAACAAAAAGAGCAGATGCAGAGGATGCTGTGAAAGTTCATCACAAATATCCAAACCTTGCATTTATCGGAGCGCCCTTCCGCTATGAAAATGACATAACCGAAGAGGGATTTAAAGCGGCACTTGATGAACTTGACGAGGTTTTTGAGTTTGACTTCATCATTGTTGATACCTCGGGTGGCGCGCACGAATCGGTTTCGCTTTCCGCGCCCTCATGTGAAAGTGCAATTATAGTTTCCTCGCAATCGCCGATTGCAATTCGCGCGGCGGAAAAATCGGGGATGATTTTGGATGAACACGGCATTGCAGAGCAGTTTCTCATTATCAACGGATTTGATGTCAGCGCCGGTAACCGCGCGGGCGTACTTGAGATGATTGACCGCACACGCACGCCGCTCCTTGGCATTGTGCCAATGGATGTTAAGTTATCAGAACTTAACGAAAACGGAAAAAATATATTTGATGGCAAAAAATGCAACAGCCGCACCGCATTTGAAAATATTGCAAAGCGTATGACGGGCGAAAATGTTTCCCTCCTTCGCGGATTTGTTGGCATTAAACGGGATAAAATATTATTCAGATAACAAGAAAGGGTAGGTAGACAATGGATATAGCAATCATTGCAAGCGACACTAAAAAAGAACTTATGACACAGTTTTGCATCGCATATTGTGGCATACTTTCAAAACATAACCTTTGTGCTACACAGACTACCGGTAAATATATTTCAGAGGCAACCGGTCTTGAGATTGAAAAGTTTCTCCCCGGAGAAACCGGCGGCGAACAGCAGATTGCTTCTCGCGTTGCCTATGACGAAATAGATGTTCTTCTCTATTTCCGCGATACTGTTCCAAAGGCTGATTATGACGAGGCTGAGCACCAGCTTCTCCGCCTTTGCGATGTTCACAATGTGCCCGTTGCAACCAATATTGCAACAGCCGAGGTGCTTATTTGCGCACTTGACCGCGGCGACCTCAACTGGCGCGAGTTTGTAAACCCCCGCTCCGAGTATAACCGCCGTAAAAAGGCACAGATTTAACTTGACAAGCACCGTTTAAACGATTATAATTCATAATGCAGGAAAGACATGTCCGTTTTCACAATTACCATAAAAGAGAGAGAACTCATCGGCTGAAAGGTTCTTTGGGAAAAGGATTCGGGTACCACTTACCTTCGGTTAAAGTCCGACATATTTTTTCAAAAGTTAAAAGTTCGGGTGGAACCGTGCAAAGTATTTGCACCCCGACGGCATTGCCGTCGGGGTGTTTTTTATCACTTAAAAATCCATGCCCGCATACAGAAAGGAGTTAACAATGGCAAGAGTAGCACTTGTAAAATGCGATTCTTACAGCGATGCCGAAGCGGCTGTCAAAAAGGCGCTTGACCTTATCGGCGGCGTTGACGACGTCATTAAAAAAGACGAAAAACTCCTTTTAAAACCCAATTTTCTTGCTAAATGCCCGCCCGAAAAGGCATGTACCACTCACCCCGCAGTATTTTCGGGTGTTGCAAAATACCTTTTGGAAAAAGGATACTCCTCCCTTTCCTACGGCGACTCGCCCGGTCACGGTGATACCGCGGCAATTGCCCGCGAGTGCGGCGTGATGGAGGCGGCACAAAACCTTGGCATTCCGCTTGCCGACTTTACCGGAGGAAAAGCAACCCCGTTTGAAGACGGCAAGGTGGCAAAAGAATTTGTTATTGCAAACGCCGTGCTTGAGTGCGACGGCATTATCAACATTTGCAAAATGAAGTCCCACATGCTCGAGCGCATAACCGGAGCGCAAAAGAATATTTTCGGATGCGTATTCGGGCTTAACAAAGGCGCATCGCATGTAAAATATCCAAATGCAACCGCCTTTGCAAAAATGCTTGCAGACCTCAATTTAATGCTTAAACCCCGCCTTCACATAATGGACGCGGTTGTGGCAATGGAGGGTAACGGCCCACAGTCGGGCACACCCAAAAAGATGGGGTTAATCCTTGCCTCCACAGACTCTATTGCGCTTGATACTCTCTTTGCTTCACTTGTTTATCTTGACCCTTCCCTTGTGCCGACAAATAAAATCGGCGGCGAGTGGGGAGTTGGCGAAAGCGATATTAACAATATCACAGTTGTAACCGAAGATGGCGAAATAAGTATCAGCGATGCGGCAAAACTATACGGCGCACCCGATTTTGATGTTTACCGCGGCATCGAGGACAAGGGCGAGATAAAACAACTCAAGTTCCTTAAAAATGTTATAAAGCGCAAGCCAAAGATTAAAAAAGACCTTTGCATCGCTTGCGGAATATGCGTAAAAAGTTGTCCGGTCCCCGGCGGCGCGCTCCACTTTAAGAAAAAGGGCAAGCCACCCGTTTATGACTACAAAAAATGCATTGAATGTTATTGCTGTCAGGAAATGTGCCCTAAAAAGGCAATTTACGCATATCAAAACCCCATTGTAAAAGTAGTATCAAAAATAAAATTTTAATATATATCTTAAAAAGGAGAAAATAACATGATCAATGTTAAATTTTCAAGCGGCGCGGCAGTTAGTGTTGAAAACGGCACAACTGTTTATGACGCAGCAGCAGCGGCAGAAATTATCAGTCGCGAGGTACTTGCGGCAACCGTTAACGGCGAAGTTTGCGACCTCACCACTCCCCTTAATGCAGACTGTGATGTAACTCTTCACACCTTTGAGGATGAAGAGGGCAAAAAGACCTTCTGGCACACCGCATCCCACATTCTTGCCGAGGCGGTAAAGCGCCTCTACCCCGAAACCAAACTCACAATCGGCCCCTCGGTTGCAAACGGTTTTTACTATGACTTTGACTCCGAACTTCCCTTTGATGCTGACATGCTCACCGCAATCGAAGGTGAAATGAAGAAAATTGTTAAAGAAAATCTCAAGATGGAGCGTTTCACCCTTCCCCGCGATGAGGCAAAGAAGCTCATGGAAGAAAAGGACGAGCCCTACAAGGTTCTCCTTATCGACCGCGTTCCCGAAGGTGAAGAAATCTCCTTCTATAAGCAAGGCGACTTTGTTGACCTTTGCGCAGGCCCCCACCTCTTTGCTACCGGCGCTGTAAAGGCGTTCAAACTCCTTCAGTGCACCGGCGCATATTGGGAAGGTAACAGCGAAAACAAGATGCTCAAGCGCGTATACGGTACCGCTTTCCCCAAAAAGGAAATGTTAAACGAGCACCTCACCATGCTTGAAGAAGCAAAGAAGCGCGACCACAACAAGATCGGCCGCGAGCTTGAATACTTTACCACCGTTGACTATGTAGGTCAGGGCTTGCCGATTCTCCTGCCTAAGGGTGCAAGAACAATTCAGCTTCTCCAGAGATTTGTAGAAGATGAAGAACAGCGCCGTGGCTGTCTTTTGACCAAGACTCCCCTTATGGCAAAGCGCGACCTCTACCGCGTTTCCGGTCACTGGGACCACTACCTTGACGGTATGTTCATCCTCGGCGACCCCCACGATGAAGAAAAGGAATGCTTTGCACTGTGCCCCATGACCTGCCCCTCCCAGTATCAGGTATTCCTCAACAGAATGCGCTCCTACCGTGACCTACCCATGCGCCTTACCGAAACTTCCACTCTCTTCAGAAACGAGGATTCGGGCGAAAT
>JAZQWE010000295.1:0-2381 GCA_045632225.1 Eubacteriales bacterium
TTATGGATAAGTCCTATATACTGAACGTTATCGACCTTATTAAAAAGAGCGAGAATAACACGAAATATAAGGTTTATGCTATTGTAGCACCGTCTATTTCAAGTCAGTTCACTTATGCGAAATTAGGTCAGGTTATCACCGGTCTTAAAGAACTTGGCTTCTTTACCGTTATTGAGGCAGCACTTGGTGCTGATATGGTAGCTCAGGCCGAATCCAAGGAACTTGCCGAAAAGGGATTTTTAACAAGCTCTTGTTGTCCTGCATTTGTGCAGTACATTAAATCGGCATTCCCGGATTTATTACCGCTTGTGTCACACAATCTATCGCCTATGGCTGCTCTTGCAAAATACATTAAGAGTACAGATGAAAATGCCAAGGTTGTATTTATCGGCCCGTGTACTGCTAAAAAAGCAGAAGCACAGCTTGAAAGCGTTAAACCGTATATTGATGCGGTTATGACCTTTGAAGAACTACAAGCCCTCTATGATAGCAAGGACATTGATATTACAACTCTTGCTGAAGACGTGCTTGATAATGCTTCTTATTTTGGCAGAATTTTTGCTCGTTCCGGCGGTCTTTCAGACGCTGTTGCACAGGGACTTAAAGAACAGAATATTGAGTTCGATTTGAAAGCAATTCCTTGTGATGGTATTGAAGAATGCCGTATGGCACTGCTCAAAAAGAGTAAAAATGTGCTTGATGCCAACTTTATCGAAGGTATGGCTTGTGTCGGCGGTTGTATCGGCGGTGCAGGTTGCCTTACTCACGGCGAGAAAAACAAAGCCGAAGTAGATAAGTATGGCAGAGAGGCTTTTGAAAAGACTATCGGCGATGCTGTTGCTGTTTTAAAATAGTCTGTTTTGTTCACGCCTGCTCTTTACATTTTCTTGTCTTCGTGTAAAGAGCAGGCATTTTTTGGAGGTTAGGTAAAATGCGCAAAACAAAAATAGTTTGTACAATCGGCCCTGCGAGTGAGACCGAAAAAATAATAACCGGACTTTGTAAAGCCGGAATGAATGTAGCAAGACTCAATTTTTCTCACAATACTCACGAGGATCATCAAAGAAGAATTGACCTCGTTAAAAAGGTTCGTTCAGAGCTTAAAATGCCCATTGCAATCATGCTGGACACCAAAGGCCCTGAATATCGAATCAAAACCTTTAAAAATCAAAAAATCACCTTAAATGACGGAAATAAATTCACCTTCACTACCGATGACATTGTCGGTGATGAAACAAAAGTTGCGGTAAGTTATCCGAATCTTCCTAATGAACTTTCGGTGGGCGATACCATTTTGCTTAACAATGGTCTTTTGACATTTGAGGTTGTAAATATAGATGGCACAAACATCGAATGTACCGTTGTTATTGGCGGAGAACTTTCTGATCGCAAAAGTATGAGTTTCCCCGGCAAAGTAATGAAGCAAGAATATCTTTCCGAACAGGATAAAAAGGATATCGCTTTCGGTGTTCAGAACGATGTGGATTATATTGCTTGTTCTTTTGTTTCCAAGAAGCAGGATCTTATTGACGTCCATAACTATCTCAAAGAATTAAATGCCGATGATATCGAATTGATTGCTAAAATTGAGAATCAGTCCGGCTTTGATAATATCGAAGAAATCTGCGAAGAGTGTGACGGTATTATGATTGCTCGTGGCGATATGGGCGTTGAAATACCGTTTAAAATGCTACCGGCTATTCAAAAGAAACTGATCACCAAGTGTCGTTTGCTTGGTAAGAGAGTTATTACCGCAACTGAAATGCTGGAATCGATGATTTCAAATCCTCGCCCTACGAGAGCAGAAATATCCGATATTGCTAATGCGGTTTATGACGGCACAAGCGCTATTATGCTTTCGGGCGAAACCGCCGCAGGTAAATATCCCATTGAATCGGTGAGAACAATGGCTGAAATTGCCGAAACCACCGAAAGCAATATTCACTATAATAAACGCTTTCATAATGCGGCTTTCGAAATCAGGGATTCAGTCGATGCTATTTCCCACTCCACTTGCGGAATGGCAATCGACCTCAATGCTAAGGCAATCGTTGCTTGTTCACTTTCGGGTATGACCGCACGAATGGTATCTCGTTTTCGTTCTCCAGTTCCGATTCTCGGCCTTACAACCGATGAACGCACCTGGAGAAGGCTCGCTCTTTCTTGGGGCGTTATCCCTGCTATGTGTGAGCGTTTCAGTTCGACAGACGTTTTGTTCTATACAGCAAAGAAAATCGCCGAACAAGAACTTTCCCTTGACAAAGGTGATAAAATTATTATAACGGGTGGCGATACAAGCGGCACCTCCGGCAATACAAGTCTTATCAAAATTGAAAATATTTAATAAAGGAGAAAACTAAAATGGCAAACAGATTCGTACT
>JAZQWE010000296.1:0-4974 GCA_045632225.1 Eubacteriales bacterium
ACACAATCCCCGTAGAAGCGGCGCTCGATGCTGTTCGCAGTGGCAAAAACCCCACACTCACCACCCGCGAAAAGCATATCAGAGAATGCTTTGTTGTAGCCGAGGACGGTGCTGACAAAGCAAGAATTGAAAACGAAATCAAGACAATGCCAAACTACTTTGCCGATTATGACACCATTGTGCATTTTATCACCAAAGAAGAACTTATTCGCGACCACAGCGGTATTCCTCACGGCGGCAGAGTTATCCGCTCCGGCAAAACCGGTCTTGAAAACGAAAACACACACATTATCGAATACAGTTTGAAACTTGACTCAAACCCCGAGTTCACTTCATCCGTGCTTGTGGCGTATGCAAGAGCGGCGGTTCGCATGAACCGCGAGGGCATGTGCGGTTGCAAAACCGTTTTTGATGTTGCCCCTGCATACCTCTCCCCCTTTGACGGCGCAGAACTCAGAAAAAGATTGCTCTAAAAAACGAAAATCGGTTCTCCAAATGGAGAACCGATTTTTTATTTTTCTTCAAACATTGCACGGAAAATATCAAGGCAATATGCATGATACTCCTCGGATTTCTTTCTATCCCACAAACTTGAAAGCGGACTAATCTCGCGTACGCAGAGTAAAGTGTCCTTTGGCAAACGCTCCATTATTGGGTAGTATTTGCCGAAAGGTGTGTCGCAAAGTCGGATACTGTGTGCATCATACGCACCATCGGGAGTATAGCCAAGCACCTCGTCAAGGCGCATAAATCCCGAGCGCTCTTCGCCGTCTTCGTCCTCCACATATACGCTTGCATAAAGGTCGGGCGCAAGCAAGCAAATTACCGTGTCACCCGTCCACATGTGCTGTGTAAATGCTTCATAATTTGCAGAAAATACTTCGTAGTTTACAACAGCAACGCCGTTTTCGCCCTCAATTTCGGTCTTTTGCGCCGCGATTTCTTCATCCGAAAGAATGTACAAATCCACAAGCGCAACCCTGCTTGCGCCGTCACCGTTGCGATCGGGAGTTATTTCAGCAAAAGCATTTTTAAAGTTCAACGCATCGGTCTGACCGAATTTGTACGCCCCCGCATACATTATAGAAACATCCTGCTCGTCGCTTGAGCACATCTGCAATGTGCAAACAAGAAATACAACCGCAAAAAACAGCGCTATTATAACTGTCCATTTATTGTGATACCAAAAATTATCCAGCCTTTTAAAAAACTTGTTTCCCGGCTCGTATTTCGGAACTATTTTTTCATCGTGATTGTTCATTATAATCTACCCTTTTCAGAAAACATTTTCTGTTTTCATTATAGCACATTCTCCCCGCAATTGCGATAGTTTTTGAAAAATACTATCGCAGCAACGGAGCCACTCTGAAATCATAGACATCTCAGCCGCGCTTAATTTAAGCCTTCCCCAGCGGGGGAAGGTGGCAGCCGTAGGCTGACGGATGAGGTGTTCTGTATCTTAACTTACTCCTCATCCACCGCAAGGCCCGCTCCCAAAAACTCGACAAGCGCGTTTTTGGGAACCTGGCGCGGTCCCCCTTCTCCCACAGGAGAAGGCTCATAGGTTCCTCGCTTTGCGACGCGTTTCCGTTGCCTTGCAACGGAGCGGCCGTTCGCCTCTCCCCACGCTTCTCCGAAAAACGAAAAACCGCCTTGCGGCGGTTTTTGTTTTTGGCGCATCCTGGGGGATTCGAACCCCCGACCAACGGAATCGGAATCCGGTACTCTATCCAGCTGAGCTAAGGACACAAAGCCTTGTTCCCAAGGCTTTTGGAGTTTTCCTTCATCGGCTAAACGCCGACGATTTGCTTTGCAAACCGAAAAACTCTGTATTTTGCTTTAATGCAAAACATCTCACAGATCGAAGCCTTGTTCCCAAGGCTTTTGGAGTTTTCCTTCGTCGGCTAAACGCCGACAAAAATTCTACCCAATAATTATAGCATAAATTATGCAAAATTACACTAATTTTTTTGTCGTTCAAAGAAATATTTTCCGCGATGGGCATTTATACTCTGCACCACCCCGATAAGACAGAACGATGCAAGCATTGAGGAGCCTCCGTAACTCATAAACGGCAAAGTAATACCAATTACGGGAAGCTTGGCAAGGCACATGCCGATATTTTCTGCGGATTGGGCAATAATAACTGCGGCAACGCCGACACACATATATGAAGCGTATGTGCCTTGCATCTTATATGCAAGTACAAGCGCGCGAACAACAAGCGTAACAAGCAAGGCAATAACCACAAACGCGCCGAAAAAGCCGAACTTTTCGCCCGTGATTGCAAAAATAAAGTCTGTGTGCGCAAACGGCACCTTTTGATACTCGGTACCGCCTGAAAATCCCGTACCGAAAAAACCGCCCGCAGAGATTGCATTTTTGCTCATCAAAGCCTGAAATCCCTTGCCCACGGGGTCGGTTTCGGGCCAGAATCCCGCGAGAATACGAAGTTGCTGATACGGTTTTAGCACTTTCCAAAGGAAAGGAGCCGCCGCAACAACTACCGCCGCACCCGCAAGCAAATACCAAATACTTAGTCCCGCCGCAAAAAGCATTGCAAGCGTCATAAAAATAAACACAAGTGCAGAACCAAGGTCACCCTGAAGCATTACAAGTCCAATTATAACGCCCGCGTGAATACCGATTTTCAAAAGCGACTTTAGTTTGTTTATCGTATCGCGGTGCATGTGCAAATGCTTTGAAAAAGTGACTATATACATTACTTTTACAAATTCCGAGGGCTGAATGCCGACGGGAATGCCGCGAAAACGAATCCAGCTTTTATTTCCGTCGCCCGTGCCGATTGCAAGTGTAAGTATGAGCAAAAATACACTTGCGCCAAAGAGGAGTATCGAAAACTTTTCTGCCACATCCTCATAATCAATAGTTGAAATAATTGTCATTGTGGTAACGCCAAGTACCATTGCCGCAAGCTGTATGTAAAAATACTTTACGCCATAGTCATGTGCCGCGCCCGCAAGTGTGAGAAGGCTGACAAACGCAAGTGTTATTGCCGCAAGCAATACAATATAATCAAGCTTGCGCAGTTTTTCATACCATGCTATGGAAAAAACCTTCATGCCGCCCCTCCGTTTTCCGTCAAATACAATATTTATTATATCATAATTTTATCCCATTGACAAGGATTTTTGATGTTGTTATAATTATTTTAAAGGAGATGATACCATGTCTAAAATTTACACATCGGTGGAACAGCTTATCGGAAAAACTCCCCTGCTCCGCCTTACACATATCGAAAAAGCCGAGGGCACAGCGGCAAAACTTGTTGCCAAACTTGAAATGTTTAACCCCGGTGGAAGTGCCAAAGACCGCGTTGCAAAGGCAATGCTTGACGATGCCGAGCGCCGCGGACTTATCAACAAAAACTCTGTAATTATCGAGCCCACAAGCGGTAACACGGGCATTGGCCTTGCTTCTGTAGGCGTAGCGCGCGGATACCGCACCATTATAGTAATGCCCGACTCAATGTCAAAGGAGCGCCGTATTTTAATGAGCGCTTTCGGCGCAGAACTTGTACTGACCGACGGCGCAAAAGGCATGGCGGGCGCAATTGAGCGCGCGGGCGAACTCGCAAAAGAAATCCCTAACGGTTTTATACCCGACCAGTTTAAAAACATGGCAAATGCGGCCGCACATTTTGAAACAACGGGCCCCGAAATCTACGAGGACTGCGACGGGGAAGTTGATATTTTCGTTGCCGGAGTTGGCACGGGCGGCACAATCACAGGCGTTGGCAAATATTTAAAGAGCAAAAATCCAAATGTAAAAGTTGTGGCGGTTGAACCCGCTACAAGTGCTGTACTTTCGGGCAAAGAAAAGGGCGCACACGGTCTTCAAGGCATTGGTGCGGGCTTTATCCCCGAGGTACTTGACACATCCGTTTACGATGAAATCATCACCGTTACCGACAATGAAGCCTTTGAAGCAGGACGCATGCTTGGTAAAACCGAGGGCATTTTAGCGGGAATCTCTGCGGGAGCGGCACTCTATGCCGCCATATCGGTTGCAAAGCGTGCAGAAAACGCCGGCAAAACTGTTGTGGTTTTGCTCCCCGACACGGGCGACAGATACCTCTCCACCGCAATGTTTGAATAGTAAAAACGCTTGGGATAAATCCCAAGCGTTTTTTAATATTTACTTGCATTTTTATCACGCGGATAACATCGACAAGAGTAATTTCACTATCGCGGTTAACATCCGCTCTCGAGTTGTACTCATCATCCGTGTACATTTTGCATGCCAAAAGCGCATCATGCAAATCGACAGTCAAGTCATCGTCAACATCATGAGCAATCCATGCAGCATGCTCGCCCGCCGAAATGCTTTTTACATTTTGATTGCGATATTCAACCAAATTGAAATATGATTGCGAATCCTCAAATGTTGTCAGTTGCACTCCGTTACCCGAAAGAACCACCTTGTGAGTGTCGCTTGGAGCGAAGTTGGAATATGCTGTGTTACGGCTCTCTGTATTGGTGCTTCTTTGAGTAAAGTTTCCTTTTATCTCAAGCGTGCCGGCTGTAAGGTGTCCGATACCGCTACTTGCCGCATCAACATAAAAGTTTTTGTAAACAAGCATATATGCGCCGTCACTTAACATCACAAATGAGTGTCTTGAAAAAGAAACGCTACTTACATATTTTTCCGAGCGGTAGCTGCCGCCGATTTCAAGCGCGC
The DNA here is from genome assembly GCA_045632225.1 of Eubacteriales bacterium. Taxonomy (GTDB): domain Bacteria; phylum Bacillota; class Clostridia; order Oscillospirales; family CAG-272; genus UMGS902. Next base: position 4,702 of record JAZQWE010000296.1, read on the forward strand.
CGCTCTCAATCGAAAGCGTGCCGTTTTTGGCAAGATAGTCGCCACCAATGCTCACACGGCCGCTGTCTATTTGAAGAGTGCCGCCGGTTTGCACAATATTACCGCTAACATAGAGAGTGCCACCGTTTACAACAAGGTTTGACGAGAGATTGAGGTCGCCGTTAACTGTCAAAACCTTGCCGTTTAAATCAAGTGAGAATTTTACATTAAGGTTACCGCCAATATAGGTGTTGAATGCAAGCGAGGTTGATGCGGTAACGGTGTTATCCACAA
>JAZQWE010000297.1:0-2074 GCA_045632225.1 Eubacteriales bacterium
CGGTCTTAAGAACCTTAAGATTATTTCCTTCGGTCCCCGTCCTCACAACTTTATGGCTTGTAACGCTCCTATCAAGCAGCTTTACAACCTTGGCGTTGAAATTCAGGAAAACTCCGAGCTTGACCTCTTTGAAGCATTCCACAAGCATGCAAATGACCCCCGTATTCCTGAGGTAGTTGCAGAAATGGTAGCAGAGCTTGGCGAGGGTAACAAGAAGCCCGAAATCCTTAACAAGCTTGCACAGTATGAGCTTACTCTTACTGACTGGGTTGAGGCAAACAAGGGTTGCAAGAAGTATGTTGCGGTTGCAGGCAAGTGCTGGCCCGCATTCCAGACACAGTTCGGCTTTGTACCCTGCTACGTAAACAGCCGTCTTACAGGTAAGGGCATTCCTGTATCCTGCGAGGTTGATATTTACGGTACACTTTCTGAGTACATCGGTACTTGCATCAGCGATGACGTTGTTACACTTCTTGATATCAACAACACAGTTCCCAAGGATATGTACAACGAAAGCATCAAGGGTAAGTTTGATTACTCCCTTACAGATACATTTATGGGCTTCCACTGCGGTAACACATGCAGCGTTAAGCTTTGCAAGCCTGAGATGAAGAACCAGATGATTATGGCGCGTGCTCTTCCCGAAGAGGTAACAAACGGTACACTCGAGGGTGACATCGTTCCCGGTGAAATCACATTCTTCCGTCTTCAGTCCACAGCTGATAACCGCCTCTACGCATACGTAGCAGAGGGCGAGGTTCTCCCCGTAGCTACACGCTCCTTCGGTGGCATCGGTATCTTCGCAATTAAGGAAATGGGCAGATTCTACCGTCACGTTCTTATCGAAAACGGATTCCCCCACCACGGCGCAGTTGCATTCGGTCACTTCGGAAAGGCGATTTACGAGGTATTTAAGTACCTTGGCGCAGAGAACATCGGCTACAATCAGCCTAAATCCGTTCCCTACAAGACAGAAAACCCCTTCTAATCAAATAAAAATCAAAAAGAGCAGAGGAAGCGGACTTCTCATAAGGAAGTTTCTCGCAATGCATAAAATTGCTATGCAGTAAACAAATAATTAACGCCGGCATAAAATCTGCCGGCGTTCGTTTTATTCTGTTCGCTAAATTGGAATTTGACGGTTCATTTAACTGCTTTTATGGTATAAGTTGCACCCCAATTATTTAACACTTCAATTGATGAAAAGCCTGCTTTTGCAAGTGCTTCTGTTTCATGTTTTACAGTAAGTGGAGTGTCGTAATGATAAAATTCATTATCCGCAATCCCTTGTTCTTCTTTCAAAGACATTAGATTTCGTCTGTGCATTTGTTCTTCCTCGTCGGATAGCGAAAAATAATCCGTAAGGATAAAGTAACCGTCATTCTTTAATGCCGTATGTAGTTTAGCGTATAACGCAATCTTTTCCTCTTTTTCGAAATGATGCAAGCTTTCCACTGACACGGCGGCATCAAACACATTCTTGCCGAGAGGCACATCAAAATATGATCCATGTATCAAGGTTATATCCTTGCCAACAAATTTTCGTTTGAGTTCAGATAACATTTCTTGCGAAAGATCTATTCCTGTTACCCTTGCTGTTGGGTTAAACATATAATATTCTTGCAATTCCAATCCCGTACCACATCCCAAATCAAGTACTTGACAGCTTTCGGAAGTCGGCAATTGTTTTGCTGTAAAGGGATAGAACTCGTTTGCGGATTCAATGTTGGTCATCATATGCTCATCATATCCGTCAAGTCGTGCTTCAAAGAAATCGCTCATTTTTTCAAGCATATATAACCTCCTACAAATTCTTATTTATCGTTCTGCTTTATCGCTAGTTTCGCTTTTGTATTGCAAAGGCACATCGGGCGAAAGCTAATACCCCTAAAGTTTCACGCATCCGAAGGCTCTCACCTTGGGAGGGCTCCCACGGGAGTGGGTGAGAGGGCTATTCCTTGATCCATTCGGTGGGATCTACAAACTCGTGCTTGATATCGGTAATACCCTCGCTTGTAACTGTAAGCACAGTACCGCCGTTCATTTCAGGCTTCCAATATGCGCCCATACCTGT
>JAZQWE010000298.1:0-14425 GCA_045632225.1 Eubacteriales bacterium
GCTTGTTGCGGCGCCGCCGCGCACGGTGAGGACGGTGTTTAAAAGGAGAACGCCGTTTTCAGCCCATTTTGTAAGGTCGCCGCTTTTGGGAATCGGGATGCCGAGGTCGGCGTTAAGTTCTTTAAAAATGTTAACAAGGGAGGGCGGGGGAACGATTCCGTCGCGCACAGAGAAAGAAAGACCGTGCGCTTGCGAGGGGCCGTGGTAGGGATCCTGACCGATGATAACCGCCTTTACCGCATGATAGTCAGTAATTTTAAGTGCATTGAAAATGTCATGCATGTCGGGGTAGACAGGGAATGCGGGATTGGCATATTCATTTTTTAAAAATTCGCGCAAGCGAAGATAGTATTCTTTTTCAAATTCGTCGCCAATAAGCGAATCCCATGTGTTTCCAAGCGATACCATTGTAGCCTCCGAAGGTGTGTTATGTAATTATAATAGCACATAATTGTTGTTTTGAAAAGATAAATTAAAGTTTTCCTCGCATAAAAATGCAAGCATTTTTATGCGTTAACAAAACTTTTCGCTCGCGCCACGCTCGACCGCGTGCGGTTTTTAAGGAGTTTTTGGGTCGGCGCGTGACCGCCCCAAAAACATAATTTTAATCGTGCACATAATATAATTTACGAAAATAGCGCAATCACGGTACTCCGTGTTAACAAAAACTTGCTTTTTGCAATTTTTTATTCAAAAACTTGCAAAAAAATTCATTTGGGTATTGACAACGCTTTATCATGGTAGTATAATGAGAAAAAATCCGCCGTAAGGCGTTTTATTGAGGTTGAAATTATGCATTTTGCTTGTGCCTTTAACAGCATAATTCTTGTGGGCATTATTCTTGTGCTATTCGTGAAGTACAAAGATAATGCTAAAAGTTATGCCATTGATTGCTAAGTAATTTGCTTGTAAAAAGCGTAAAATATGCGCTTATACTATCATAATTATGCAAGCCTTATGGACTACTTTTAGTTCGTAAGGTTTTTTGTTTATCTACTACCCATCCAAGGAGGATTTAGGTATATGAAGATGACCGGAGCAAAGATTTTGATGGAATGCCTTGTAGAGCAAGGCGTTGACACCATCTTCGGCTACCCCGGCGGTACCATTCTTAATGTATATGATGAGCTTTATTTCTATGGCGACAAGGTAAAGCATGTGCTCACCTCGCATGAGCAGGGCGCTGCACACGCGGCAGACGGCTATGCAAGAAGCACCGGTAAGGTTGGTGTTTGCTTTGCAACAAGCGGCCCCGGCGCAACAAATCTTGTAACGGGTATTGCAACCGCGCACATGGACTCATCCCCCGTGGTTTTCATTTCTTGCAATGTTGGTGAAAACCTCATCGGTAAGGATTCGTTCCAAGAGGTTGACATCACCGGTATCACAATGCCGATTACAAAGTGCAACTATCTTGTAAGAGATGTAAACAAGCTTGCCGATGTTGTGCGTGAGGCATTTGCAATTGCGCGCAGCGGTCGTCCCGGCCCCGTGTTTATCGATATTCTTAAAAATGTAACTGCGGCAAAGGCGGACTTTGAACCCCTTGCCAAAGAAGAACATTTTTCAAACGGTTCTCTTAAAGAACTCTTGCAGCGTTCTTCACAGAACTTCCAGCCTCCAAAGCCCGATGAAAAAGATATTGATACCTTGGTTGATATGATTAAGGCATCGAAAAAGCCGCTTGTTATCTGCGGTGGTGGCGTTGTAAGAGGTCGCGCGCAGGATGAGTTTACCGCATTTGCTGAAAAGATTGATTCCCCCGTTGCAATAACTCTTATGGGCGGCGGCGGATTTAAGGGTCGCAACCCCCTCACTACCGGCATGATTGGTATGCACGGTACAAAGGCCTCCAACATGGCGTGCAACGAGTGCGACTTGCTTATCGCGGTTGGTTGCCGTTTCTCCGACAGAGTTGCGCTTGACCCCAACAGTTTTGCAGATCAGGCAAAGATTGTTCAGATTGATATTGACCGCGCAGAGATAAACAAGAATGTAAAAACCGCGCACCATATTGTTGGCGATGCGAAGAAGGTGCTTGAGATGCTCAATGAGCGCATCGAAGCGCAATCGCATACAGAGTGGAAAGAATATGTATTCTCCTTCCCGACCGAAACACAGTATGACGAACTTGAGGATTCGCTCACACCCAAGCAGATTCTCAGCGCAATCGCAGAACTTTGCCCCGACGACACCGTGGTAGCAACCGATGTCGGTCAGCATCAGATGTGGGCAATTCAGCACTTCCACTTTGATTATCCCGGACAGCTTCTCACCTCGGGCGGTTTTGGTACAATGGGCTTTGGCCTTGGTGCCGCAATCGGCGCAAAGGTGGGCAATCCCGAAAAAACAGTTATACATATCACGGGTGACGGCTCCTTCCGCATGAATTGCAACGAACTTGCAACCGAGGAGCATTACAATATCCCCGTTATCACCTTTGTTTTCAACAACAAGACGCTCGGCATGGTTCGCCAGTGGCAGACCCTTATTTATGACAAGCACTATTCGCAGACAACCCTCACCCACGGTCCCGACTTTGTAAAACTTGCAGAAGCTTACGGTCTTGCGGGCAAGCGCGTTTCCACCGAAAAGGCGCTTCGTGAGGCGATTAAAGAAGCGCTTGAGTGCGGTCACGGTTATGTTATTGATTGCACCATCGAAACCGACGAAATGGTACGCCCCATGGTTGGTGGCGGTAGCCATATAACCAAGTTTATTGTGTAATGAGGTGAGGACATGAACGAAGTAAGAAGACAGACACTCGCCGTGCTCGTTGATAACGAAGCGGGCGTACTTTCTCAGGTTTCCCGCCTTTTCTCAAGAAAGGGTTATAACATCGAGTCACTTGCGGTGGGCACCACCACAGACCCGAATGTTTCGCGTATCACAATCGAGGTTGTCGGCGACGATGACCAGATTAAACTCTTGTCAAATCAGCTCGGCAAACTTTTCCCCGTTCACTCGATAAAGGTGCTCACACCCGAAAAGTCGATAAGACGCGAGCTTGTACTTTTTAAGGTACGCGCCGCAACGGGCGAAAAGAGAAACGAGATTATCCAAATAGCAAATATCTTCCGTGCAAACATCATTGATGTTGCAATCGGCTCCCTCACACTTGCGCTTATCGGCGATGAGGGAAAAATTGAAGCAATACAAAAATTATTGGACGAGTTTGAAGTGCTTGAGCTTGTTAGAACAGGCGTTGTAGCGGTTGAACGCGGACAAGACACAATTTATGATGAAACAAAAGAAAAAGGAGAATTTAACTATGGCAAAAATGTATTATGAGAAGGATTGCGACCTCAACAAACTTAACGGTAAAACTATCGCAATTATTGGCTACGGCTCTCAGGGTCACGCACACGCGCTCAACCTCCGCGACAGCGGCTGTGATGTAATCGTAGGTCTTCGCAAGGGTGGCAAGTCCTGGCCCGTTGCTGAAAAGGACGGCTTTACTGTAATGACCGTTGCTGAAGCAACTGTTAAGGCTGACATCATCATGATCCTCATCAATGACGAGGCTCAGGCTGATATGTACAAGAAGGACATCGAGCCCAACCTCACTGCAGGCAAGGCAATCGCATTTGCACACGGCTTTAACATCCGTTACAAGCAGATCGTTCCTCCCGCAGATGTTGACGTATTCATGGCAGCTCCCAAGGGCCCCGGTCACACCGTAAGAAGCACCTATGTTGCAGGCAAGGGCGTTCCTTCCCTCGTAGCAGTTGAGCAGAATGCAACCGGCAAGGCATACGACATTGCACTTGCATACATCGCAGGTATCGGCGGCGCACGCGCAGGTATCATGGAAACCACCATGCACGACGAAACCGAAACCGACCTCTTTGGCGAACAGGCAGTTCTTTGCGGCGGCGTTGTTGACCTTATGCGTTGCGGCTTTGAAACCCTCGTTGAGGCTGGTTACGAGCCCGAAAATGCATACTTTGAGTGCATTCACGAAATGAAGCTTATCATTGACCTTATCAACAAGGGCGGCGTTGCAGCTATGAACTACTCCATCTCCGACACCGCTGAGTTCGGCGAATATGTTTCCGGTCCCCGCGTACTTCCTTACGAGCAGACCAAGGCTAACATGAAGGCTGTACTTAACGACATTCAGGACGGTACTTTCGCAGGCAGATGGATTGCTGAAAACAAGAACGGCCGCTGCTTCTTCAACTCCAAGAGAGAACAGCTTGCAAAGCATCCTATGGAAATTGTAGGTAAGCAGCTCCGCGAGCAGATGCTCTGGAAGAACGATAGCGACCTCGACACCGCAAGTAACTAATTTTTAAATTTAAATTTCCCCGGAGGTTTTTATGAATTCCGAAAACATCAAGCACGGTATTGAGCGTGCGCCTAACAGAAGTTTGCTTTTTGCACTTGGTCTTACCGAGGAGGAGCTTGACCGTCCCATTATCGGTATTGTTTCCTCGCACAATGAAATAGTACCCGGACACATGCACCTTGACAAGATTACCGAGGCTGTAAAGGCGGGCGTAAGACTTGCGGGCGGTACACCCATTATGTTCCCTGCGATTGCTGTTTGCGACGGTATTGCAATGGGCCATGTGGGCATGAAGTATTCGCTTGTAACACGCGATCTTATTGCGGACTCTACCGAGGCGATGGTTATGGCACACCAGTTTGACGGACTTGTAATGGTTCCCAACTGTGATAAAAATGTTCCGGGACTACTTATGGCGGCGGCAAGACTTAACATTCCTACCATTTTCTGCAGCGGTGGCCCCATGCTTGCGGGTCATCTTGAAGATGGCCGCCGTACATGCCTCAGCCACATGTTTGAGGCTGTTGGCGCATATAAAGCAGGTAATATCGACGAGTGCGGCGTGAGGGATTATGAAGAAAATGCATGTCCCTCGTGCGGCTCTTGCTCGGGTATGTATACCGCAAACTCCATGAACTGTCTTACCGAGGCTATCGGTATGGCGCTTTCGGGCAACGGTACCATCCCTGCGCCCCTCTCTGCGCGTATCCGTCTTGCAAAGCATGCGGGTATGCAGATTATGGAACTTGTTAAAAAGAATATCCGTCCCCGCGACATCATGACAGAGGCGGCGTTCCACAATGCCGAAACTGTTGATATGGCGCTTGGATGTTCCACCAATACAATGCTTCACCTCCCCGCAATTGCGCATGAGGCAGGCATTGAAATCAGCCTTGATATGTCTAACGAAATCAGCAAAAAGACCCCCAACCTTTGCCACCTTGCACCCGCAGGCGACACATTTATGGAGGATCTTGAGAGAGCGGGCGGTGTTTACGCCGTAATGAAGGAACTCACCAAGAAGAATTTGCTTGATACTTCTGTTATGACCGTTACAGGCAAAACCGTGGAGGAAAACATTGCGGGCGTTGTAAACAAGAACCCCGAGGTTATCCGTCCCATTGACAATCCCTATTCAAACTTTGGCGGTATCGCCGTACTTAAAGGCAATGTTGCTCCAAATGGCTGTGTAGTAAAACAGTCTGCGGTTGCTCCCGAGATGATGCAGCATAGCGGCCCTGCGAGAGTATTCAACTCCGAGGAAGAGGCTATCAAGTCCATCTACGCGGGCAATATCAAGGCGGGCGATGTTGTAGTTATCCGCTATGAAGGCCCCAAGGGCGGTCCCGGCATGCGCGAAATGCTCAACCCCACATCTGCAATTTGCGGTATGGGACTTGGTGAAAGCGTTGCGCTTATCACTGACGGACGCTTCAGCGGTGCGACAAGAGGCGCGGCAATCGGCCATGTCAGCCCTGAGGCTGCGGCAGGCGGCCCCATTGCACTTGTAGAAGAGGGCGACATTATTTCCATTGACATTACCAACTGTAAAATTACACTTGAAGTTGCCGACGATGTTTTAGCAGACAGAAAAGCAAAGTGGCAGGCACCTGCACCCAAGGTTACAACCGGTTATGCGGCGCGCTATGCAAAGCTTGTTACCTCTGCTGACCGAGGCGCTGTTTTGGAGGTATAAATGAGGCAGGTTAAAATTTTTGATACAACTCTTCGTGACGGTGAGCAATCCCCCGGTTGCAGTATGAATCTGCGCGAAAAACTTGAAATTGCACGCTGTCTTGAAACAATGAAGGTTGATATCATTGAAGCGGGCTTTGCGATTTCCTCCCCCGGCGACTTTGAGTCGGTAAACGAGATTGCAAAGGCGGTCAAGGATTGCACAGTTGCATCCCTTGCACGCGCCGCAACAAAGGATATTGATGCGGCTTGGGAGGCGGTAAAAGTTGCCGCTGACCCCCGTATTCATACATTTATTGCAACTTCTCCCGTGCACATGGAGTACAAACTCCGTATGAAACCGGAAGAGGTTCTTGAAAAAACCGCGGCAATGGTTGCTTATGCGCATAAATATTGCTCAAATATTGAGTTTTCTGCAGAAGATGCAACCCGCAGCGAGCCTGAATTCTTGGCTCGCGTGGTAGATACCGCAATCAAAAACGGTGCAACCGTAATCAACATCCCCGACACCGTGGGATACACCACTCCCGATGAAATGCGCGCGCTTATCGAGTACCTTATTAAAAATGTACCCGATTCCGACAAGGCTGAATTCTCCGTTCATTGCCACAATGACCTTGGCATGGGCGTTGCAAACTCGCTTGCGGGCGTACTCGGCGGTGCAAGACAGATTGAGTGTACTGTAAACGGACTTGGTGAAAGAGCGGGCAACACTTCGCTTGAAGAAGTTGTTATGGCAATGCATACCCGTCCCGACATCTTTAAGGATGTTACCACCCGTCTTGACACAACAAAGATTTACCGCACAAGTAAGGCGGTTTATACAGTAATCGGTCAGAACGCTCCTTTAAATAAACCCATCGTTGGCAAAAATGCATTTGCGCACGAGTCGGGCATTCACCAGCACGGCGTTCTCGCCAACAAGCAGACCTACGAAATCCTCACTCCCGAGGCTGTTGGTATCCACACCAACAATATCGTTCTCGGCAAGCATTCGGGCAAGCATGCGTTTGAAAGCCACCTCAAAGAGCTTGGATACACACTTACTCCCGAAGAACTTGTTGCGTGTTTTGAGGACTTTAAGGTTCTTTGCGACAAAAAGAAGACAATTACCGATTCCGACATCGAAGCAATCGTGCTCCACAAGGCGGCGGTTGAAGAAGTTGACGAAAGCAAGACATTTGTTCTTGATTGGTTCGATGTACATACATCAAACTTTACCACTTCTACAAGTACCGTTTGTCTTAAAATCGGCGACGAAAAGTTTGAGGGCGTTTCGCTTGGCGACGGTCCTATCGACGCTTCGTTCAAGGCAATCGACAATATAGTAAATCCCGTAGAGCACACACTTGAACTCTACACAATCAACTCCACCTCCGAGGGTAAGGACACTCTCGGTGATGTATCGGTTAAACTCAAGGCCGCTGACAAGACTTATGTTGGTCGCGGACTTTCAACAGACATTATTGAGGCATCTCTCAAGGCATATATCAATGCTGTTAACAAAATGCAGGCATCTGTACAGAAAGAAGGCTAATTTTTCATGGGAATGACGATGACACAAAAGATTCTTGCGGCTCATGCAGGTCTTGACTCCGTTAAGGCGGGCGACCTCATTGAAGCAAAGCTTGATCTTGTACTCGGTAACGATGTTACCACCCCCGTTGCCGTCAAGGTTTTTGACGAAGCGGGCTTTACAAAGGTTTTTGACAAGGACCGAATTGCGATTGTCCTTGACCACTACACTCCTTGCAAGGATATTAAATCTGCAGAACTTTGCGCTACCGCAAGAGAGTTTGCAAAGAGATTTAACATCACCCATCTTTATGATGTAGGATGTGTTGGTATCGAACATGCGCTCCTCCCCGAAAAAGGCCTTGTAGGCCCCGGAGACTGCATTATCGGTGCTGACTCTCACACATGTACTTACGGTGCACTTGGTGCATTCTCCACCGGTGTTGGCTCAACCGACATGGCGGCAGGTATGGCGGCAGGTGAAAACTGGTTCAAGGTACCCTCTGCAATCAAGGTTAACCTTGTTGGCAAACTTCAGAAGTATGTTAGCGGCAAGGATGTAATTTTGCACCTCATCGGCCTTATCGGCGTTGACGGCGCACTTTACAAGTCCATTGAATTTGCAGGTGAAGGCGTTGCCGAACTTTCCATGGATGACCGCTTTACCATTGCAAACATGGCAATTGAGGCGGGCGGCAAAAACGGTATTTTCCCCGTTGACGAAAAGACCATGGAATATGTAAAGGATAGATTCAAGAGAGAAGTTAAGGTGTTTGAGGCTGATGCCGATGCCGAGTACGAAAGCGAAGTTACAATTGATCTTTCCACTCTCAAACCCACCGTTGCACTTCCTCACCTCCCCTCCAACACAAAGACAATCGATGAAGTAAAGGGCATGCACATTGACCAGTGTGTAATCGGTTCTTGCACAAACGGCAGAATCAGTGACCTCCGTGCGGCGGCAGAAATTTTCAAGGGTAGAACCGTTGCCGCAGGCGTTCGTTGCATTGTTATCCCCGCAACCCAAGAAGTTTATATGCAGTCCATTAAAGAAGGTCTTACAGAAATCTTTATCAATGCAGGCTGTGCGGTTTCCACTCCCACTTGCGGTCCCTGCCTTGGCGGTCACATGGGCGTTATGAGCGCGGGCGAGCGCGCGGTTGCAACAACCAACCGTAACTTCGTCGGCAGAATGGGACATGTAAAGAGTGAAGTTGTGCTTGCAAGCCCTGCAATTGCGGCGGCAAGTGCTGTTAAGGGATGCATGGCGTCCCCCGATGATTTGGATTGAGGTGACACAAATGGCAAAAGGAACAGTTTTTAAATACGGTGACAATGTTGACACCGATGTAATTATCCCCGCAAGATACTTGAATGCGCCCTCTCCCGAGGACCTTGCAAAACATTGCATGGAGGATATTGATATTGATTTTGTAAAAAATGTTAAGAGCGGCGACATCATGGTTGGCGGTGCAAACTTCGGTTGCGGTTCCTCCCGTGAGCATGCTCCCATTGCAATCCGTGCAAGCGGAATCTCCTGCGTAATCGCAAAGAGTTTTGCGCGTATCTTCTACCGCAACGCTATCAACATCGGTTTCCCGATTTTGGAGTGTCCCGAGGCGGTTGACAAAATCAATGCGGGCGATACCGTAAGCGTTGATTTTGAAAGCGGTGTTATCACCGACGAAACCACCGGCGAAACCTTCAAGGCAATGGCGTTCCCCGCATTTATCAACGGCATTATTGAGTGCGGCGGACTTCTCGAATACATTAAGGCTAAGAAATAAAAGGAATTTACGAAAATGGAATTCAATATAGCATTGGTTAAAGGTGACGGAATTGGTCCCGAAATTGTTGACGGCGCGGTTGAAGTGCTGAAGGTTATCGGCGAAAAATACGGTCACAAGTTCAATTTTACCGAATATCTTGCGGGCGGCTGTGCAATTGATGCATGTGGCGAGCCCCTTCCCGCGGCAACCGTTGAGGGTTGTAAGAACAGCGACAGCGTACTTCTCGGTGCGGTTGGCGGCCCCAAGTGGGATACTCTCCCCGGCAACATCCGTCCCGAAAAGGCTCTTCTCGGCCTTAGAAGCGCACTCGGTCTTTTCACAAATCTTCGCCCCGCAAAAATTTATCCCGCACTTGCAGGCGCGTGCACACTCCGCCCCGATATTATCGAGCGCGGCTTTGACCTTGTAATCGTTCGCGAACTCACCGGCGGTATCTACTTTGGTGAGCGCGGCCGCCGCGAGGGCAAATACGGCCCTGAGGCGTATGACACCGAGGCTTACAGCGTTATGGAAGTTGAAAGAATTGCGCGCGTAGCGTTTGAAACCGCTATGAAGCGCCGCAAGAATGTAATTTCCATTGATAAGGCAAATGTGCTTGAAACATCCCGCCTTTGGAGAGAAACCGTACACAGAATTGCGGCAGAATATCCCGAGGTTGAATGCACAGATATGCTCGTAGACAATGCGGCAATGCAGCTTGTACGCGACCCCTCCCGCTTTGATGTTGTTGTAACATCCAACATGTTCGGCGACATCCTCTCCGACGAGGCTTCGCAGATTACCGGTTCCATCGGTCTTCTTGCTTCTTCCTCCCTCGGTGACTCAAAGTGCGGTCTTTACGAGCCCATTCATGGCTCTGCACCCGACATTGCAGGTCAGAACAAGGCAAACCCCATTGCAACCATTCTTTCTGCAGCAATGATGCTTCGTTACTCCTTCGGTCTTACAAAAGAGGCGGATGCAATTGAAAATGCGGTAAATGCTACTCTTGAAGCAGGCATTCGCACCGCGGACATCGCCCGTGACAGCGGTGAAGAAGCAATTACTTGCACCGGCATGACCAAAGAAATCATCGCAAGACTTTAATTTTTAAAGATAGTAAGGTGACAAAAATGCTCGCTATTAAAATCGAAAAAACTAAAAATCCCAAGGCTAAACCCGAGGGGCCTCTTGGCTTTGGCAAGATTTTCACCGACCACATGTTCATTATGAACTATACCGAGGGTAAGGGCTGGCATGACGCCCGCATCGTACCCTTTGGCAACCTTGAGTTTTCTCCTGCTTCCATGGTGTTCCACTACGGTCAGGAAATGTTTGAGGGGCTCAAGGCATATCGCGGCGACGACGGTAATACCTATCTCTTCCGCCCCGATATGAATGCAAAGCGTACCAATATGACAAATGACCGTCTTTGCATTCCTAATCTCCCTGAAGAGGATTTTGTTCAGGCTGTAAAGGCGGTAGTAAAGGTTGACGAGGATTGGGTTCCCACCGAGCCCGGCACATCACTCTATGTACGCCCTTTCATCATCGCAACAGATGACTTCCTCGGCGTTGCTCCTTCCAAGACATATCTTTTCATCATCATTCTTTCTCCCTCGGGAGCATATTATGCAAGCGGACTTAAGCCCGTTGGCATTTGGATTGAAGATGACTATGTGCGCGCTGTAAAGGGCGGCATGGGCTTTGCAAAGACCGGCGGTAACTACGCGGCATCTCTTGCGGCTCAGGTAAAGGCGCATGATGCGGGATATTCTCAGGTACTTTGGCTTGACGGCGTTGAGAGAAAGTATATTGAAGAAGTTGGCGCGATGAACATTTTCTTCAAGATTGACGGCGAAATTGTAACTCCCATGCTCAATGGCTCAATTCTCCCCGGCATTACAAGAGATTCTGTTCTCACACTCTGCCGCGATTGGGGATATAAGGTTTCCGAGCGCAAGATTTCCGTTGACGAACTTATCGAGGCGCAAAACAGCGGCAAACTTGAAGAAGTATTCGGCACAGGTACCGCGGCTGTAATTTCTCCCGTTGGTAAGCTCCGTTACAAGGACGATGTAATGACCATCGGCGATGGTTCTATCGGAGAAGTAAGCCAAAGACTTTATGATACCGTAACCGGTATTCAGACCGGCAAACTTGAAGACAAGTTCGGTTGGAGAACCACTGTAAAATAAGAGGTAAACTATGCTTAAAGAAGTATCAAAGCTGCTTATATACAGCGATCTCGGTGGGGACAGTATTCTTGAAAACCTTGCCACGATTATCGCATCAAACGATGAAAATGACGTAAAAATCCGCGGTATTTATTCCGAGGTCAAGCGCATACTTGACCTTGCTACTTCATACGGTTTTGATACAAATCTCTGGCAAAACTACCTCACATTTTTGCTCATCACTAATGAAAACTCCTTTTCGCTCACTTGTGAGCGAAAAGGGGCAAGTGAGGGCGGAAGCGTAAACCTGCTCGCAAAGCAGGATTTTCGCATTTTTAAGAACCTTTTTCATTATGACTTTTCAGCACTTGAAAAAGAACTCGGAATTGATTGCTTTTCCATTATCACAAATTACAAGGCAATTGCAAAGCGCGAGCAGATTTACAACAAAACTGTCAGCACTTGGGTCAGGGAACTCAGCCAAAAAATTGCCGATGCCAAAAACGAGGACGAGGTGTTTGCTCTTGTTACCGACCATTATCGCAGATGCGGTGTCGGAATGTTTGGCATGAATCGCGCGTTCCGCATCACGGGTAGCGGTAAAAGGCTTGAGTTTTGCCCCATTAACAATTCAAGCAGTGTTCGCCTTTCGGACATTGTGGGATATGAGTCGCAAAAGGCAGAACTTGCCGCAAATACAAAGGCTTTTGTGAGCGGCGGCAAGGGTAATAATGCACTTTTATACGGCGACAGCGGCACGGGCAAGTCCACAAGCATCAAGGCGGTTCTCAACGAATATTTTGAGGACGGTCTTCGCATGATTGAGATTTACAAGCATCAGTTTGGCGATCTCGGTGCGGTAATTTCGCTTATCAAAAATCGCAATTACCGTTTTATTATTTATATTGATGACCTTTCGTTTGAGGACCATGAAATTGAGTATAAGTTTCTCAAGGCGGTTATTGAGGGCGGCGTCGAGGAGCGTCCTGACAACATCCTCATTTATGCAACTTCAAATCGCCGTCATTTGATAAAAGAAACTTGGAACGACCGAAACGATATGGAGTTTAAGGGTGAAATTCACCACTCCGATACCGTTGAGGAAAAACTTTCGCTTTCAAGCCGTTTCGGCGTGCTTATCAACTACTCATCCCCCGCTTATGATGAGTATTTAAACATTGTCCGCACACTTGCAAAGCGTGAAAATTTGAATATCGAAGATGAAGAACTTGTAGCTTTGGCAAAACGCTTTGAGATTCGCCATGGCGGTGTCAGCGGCAGAGTTGCAAGACAGTTTATAGATTATCTTACAGGAAAAGGAAACGAATAAATGCTAACACTTGACAAAGTATATCAGGCGGCGTTTGTGCTTAAAGAGGCGGCAAGAAAAACCGACCTTATCTATTCGCAAAAGCTTTCGGGAAAGAGTGAAATTTATCTCAAAACCGAAAATTTGCAGGTAACCGGCTCGTTTAAACTCCGCGGTGCATACTACAAAATCAGTCAGCTCACAGAAGAGCAGAAAAAAGCGGGTATTATCGCTTGCAGTGCGGGCAACCATGCGCAGGGTGTTGCACTTGCTGCCACCAAAATGGGCGCAAAGAGTGTAATCTGTATGCCCGACGGCGCCCCCATCAGCAAGGTTGAGGCAACAAAGGCGCTTGGAGCTTCCGTTGTGCTTGTTCCCGGTGCTTACGATGATGCCTATGCGCATGCATGCAAACTCCGTGACGAAACCGGCGCAACATTTATTCATCCATTTGACGATGATGAGGTTATCGCGGGTCAGGGCACAATCGGCCTTGAAATTTTGGAGCAACTTCCCGATGTGGACGCTGTTATCGTTCCGATTGGCGGCGGCGGACTTATCTCGGGCGTTGCTTACGCGGTAAAACAGCTTAACCCCAATGTAAAAGTATACGGCGTTCAGGCTGAAAGAGCGGCAAGTATGTACGGTAGCCGTAAAAAGGGCGAGGCAATCACACTTGACAAGGTTTCCACCTTTGCAGACGGTATTGCGGTTAAGCACCCCGGTGACACTACCTTTAAGATGGTGCAACAGTATGTAGATGATATTGTAACAGTTACCGAGGACGAAATTGCAACCGCGATTTTGACACTTATTGAAAAGCAGAAACTCATTGCCGAGGGCGCGGGCGCTGTCAGCGTTGCGGCGGCAATGTTCTCAAAACTCCCCATCGAGGGCAAAAAGGTTGTATGCCTTGTTTCCGGCGGTAACATTGATGTTAACATTTTGTCCCGCGTTATCACGCGCGGTCTTGTTACTTCGGGTCGCACCACAAATCTTTCTATCGCCCTTGAGGATAAACCCGGTCAGCTTCTCGGCGTGAGTACAATTATTTCAAGGTGCGGCGGCAACGTTGTCAGCGTTCACCACGAGCGTTCCGATGCCAATATGGCAGTTGCAAGCTGTATTTTGAATATCGGTATGGAAACAAGAGATTTTGAGCATATCGATGAAATCAAAAATGCACTCCGCACAGCGGGATTTCAGATTATTGAGTAAAAAGGAAGAATAAAAATGATTAAGAGAATTTCAACAGATAAAGCCCCCGCGGCAATCGGCCCCTATTCGCAGGCACTTGACACCGGCAACATGCTTTTTATTTCGGGTCAGATTCCGATTGACCCCGCTACCGGCGCAATGCCCGAGAGTGTTGAAGATCAGGCAAAGCAGGTGCTCACCAACATCACAAACATCCTTGCTGAGGCGGGTCTTACCATGGCAAATGTAGTTAAGACAAGCGTTTTTCTTGCCGATCTTAACGATTTTGCGGCAGTAAACGAGGTTTATGCATCCTTCTTTAAGGAGCCGTATCCTGCGCGTTCATGCGTTCAGGTTGCCGCAATCCCGAAGGGCGCAAAAGTAGAAATTGAAACTATCGCAGTAAAATAAAAAAGAGCCGCAAGGCTCTTTTTCCTTTGCAAAAAAGTGATTGCGGTGTTAAAAAAACTTG
>JAZQWE010000299.1:0-1283 GCA_045632225.1 Eubacteriales bacterium
TATATATTTTTTTTGGCCGACTGTTTTAGCTTTTATCGGCTTTCCGCTACTGGTAATACAAATGCAACTGTCATCAAACTCGGCAAGTTCGTCTTCGCTCCCGTCACCGACCATGCTGATAATATAATCTACCGTTTGAGCACTCAAATGGTCCCCTCCCGAGCACATGTTTTTCAAAAACTCCATTGCTTTGTATGCCTTTTCAACATTGTCCTCGTTTGCGCCTTCTATAATAACAGCGTCCCCCTCGGAATGTTCAAGTGCATTGTTATATACTCTTACCTCAAACCTTTGCTCAATTTTTTGCAAATTGATATCAAAAGTTCCAAAAACCGTAGCGGTCATCGCAGCAGAGTCCGTATATATTACTTTACGCGGCATTTTTTATCCTTTCAGCAACTACTGTATCTTAAACTCGGCAGTTGCGGCAATATTTTCAACAGCTTCAACACTACACTTTAAAACCAGAACAGAATTTTCAACCGTTACGGTTTCCTCGATTGAAAGTGTTTCTATATAATCAGTATCACTATCAAGAATCTTATAAAACTCGTTTTTAGCGCGTTCGAGTGCCTCCTCTTTTGTTAGAGTAACTTTCTCATAAAAGTATGGAAACGCATACACGGTTTCAACAGAAATCGGTAACTTTTCAAGTGCTGACAGCGGTATATTTATATCTTTATATATTGTATCATAATTATTATATGAAATGGAATAGTTTTTAAAAATATTTATGCTTTTTCCAAACATTTTAACAAAGCAATCACGCACCAGTCCCTCTTGGTATATTTTTTCTGTATTTTCAAGGGGAATTTCGACCGTAAATTCATCAAAAACAATTGCAAACACATCAGCATTTGAGTAAACATACCGCGTTCCGGATTTTGCAGTTTCATACACTCCGCTTACAAGTATGTCCCCTTTTTTTACAACGGCACCGCTTTTGGTATTAAGTTTGCCGCAAATCACATCCGCTTCAACAATTTGTCCGTCTTTTTTTGCCACTATATTTGCGCCATCGCAGTAATTTTTTGCGGCTTCAACATAATCGCGCTCCACTACTTCTACATTTGCGCTGCTCCCAATAAAATTAACGCTTATCCATGAAATATCTTTGCTGTTGCGAAGTATATTTCTGTACAGCGCTTTTCTATCCACCGACGGTGAAAATGCGCCTATATATACGCCCTCTTTTTCAATCATGTCCAAAACATACTCGCGGCTGAGTTTTTCAAGTCCGCTTACATTTATCTCCCACACAAACATTGGGGAAAGAAAAAGAA
>JAZQWE010000300.1:0-9317 GCA_045632225.1 Eubacteriales bacterium
GAAACATAAAAGAAATATTAAAGCATGGACATGGCTGATTTGCGGCATTTTGTTTGTGCTGTATTTTTTGGCGGAAACGCCATTTATCGGCTTGAACTTTCATTCCCTGCTCTGGTGCTGGGCGGTGGGCGGTGTGATTTGCATTATTCTCGGTGCACTCACATTTAAATATGGCAAGCTCCCGTTGCCCAAGTGGCTTTTTTTAGTGTTTGTTATCATTATCGCTTTGATTTTGATGTTTTTCATGTTTATAGAGGGGCTTATAATAAGTCAAATGGGCTCACACGGCCAAGACGGACTTGACTACATAATTGTGCTTGGCGCAAAAGTTAACAAAAACGAGGCACCCTCAAAGCCGCTTTATTTTAGAATAAATGCCGCCGAAAACTATCTTATTAACAATCCCAACACCGTGGCGATTTTGTCGGGCGGCAAGGGTGCCGACGAGCCTATTTCCGAAGCAGAATGTATGTTTAACGAACTTACAAAACGCGGCATACCAAAGGAAAGGCTGATAATAGAAAATGCCTCGCGCGACACAAATCAAAACATACGAAACAGTTTAAAGTTAATGCCAAGCAATGCGACATTTGGCGTTGTGACAAATAATTTTCATGTTTACAGAGCCGCTCGCATTGCCGAAAAGATTTCGCAAAGGAATGTCAGCGGAATTGCATCAAAATACATTGACACTTTGCTTGTTCACTATATGGTGCGCGAAGCTGTTGGAATTTTTACAGATGTTATTTGCGGCAACATGAACTTCTTTAGATAAAAACGGATTGCAAATGCAATCCGTTTTTATCATGAATAAATTTTGCAAAAATATTTCTCTTGCCCTTTGACTTGCTATGGTTTATACTGTAGATATAAAATGTTTTATAATTCTGACGATATAAGGAACTCCAAAAAATGACTAACGAAAAACTTTTTGAAATCATCGACTCTCACAGAGAAAAAATGCAGTCGATACTTGACTTTATGGAAGACCATGCTGACATGGGTTATTTTGAATGGGATGCCCACAATTATCTTGTAGAGGCCTATGAAAACCTTGGGTACAAACTCACGCTTGCGGGCAATATTCCCGGCTTTTACACCGATATCGACACAGGTAAAGCAGGCCCGAAAATTTTGCTGTTTAGCGAGCTTGACGGCCTTGCGGTGCCCGACCATCCCCACGCCAATCCCAAAAACGGTGCGGCGCACGCTTGCGGCCATCATGCACAGTGCGCGGCGCTCTACGGCGTTGCCGCGGCACTCAAAGTACCCGAGGTGCTTGACGGTCTTTCGGGTAGTATCCGTTTGTGCATTGTCCCCGCTGAAGAAAGCATAAAGTACGAAGTGTACAAAGAACTCACCGAAAAAGGCATTATTCGCTATGCGGGTGGCAAGCGCGAATTTTATGCAAGAGGATATTTTGACGATTGTGACCTTGCATTTATGATACACTCGGGCGGCGGTTCTCACCGTTTTTCGATAAAGGCCGGATGCAACGGCGGCATCAGAAAAAATGCGCGCTTTATCGGTAAAGCCGCTCATGCGGGCGCGCCAAGACTTGGTATTAACGCGCTTCAAGCGGCAACACTTGCAATGAGCTCGATAAATGCCATCCGTGACACATTTAACAACTATGATTTTGTGCGCGTTCACCCCATTCTCACAGAGGCAGGCGTTGCGGTAAATGCCGTGCCCGGCGTTACTGTAATGCAAAATCAGGTTCGCGCAAGCAAGGTTGAAACCTGTGTTGATATTAACCGCAAGGTTAACCGCGCGGTGGCGGCGGCCGCGGCGGCGGTTGGCGCAAGAGTTCATCTGACAGATGTGGCGGGATACCTCCCCGGTGCTTATGACAAAAACCTTGCAGATGTTATGATTGAGGGCATGGAAGAAGTTGTCGGCGTGGGAAATGCCAAGTATGTAAGCGACCCGTGGGACACGGGTTGTACGGATATGGGTGATATTTCACAACTCATGCCCGCTGTTCACGCCTTTGGTAGCGGTGTCGCAGGTGCGGGACACAGCCCAAATTTCCGCGTTGCAGACTTTGACTGTGCATGTATGGAAAGCGCCAAAGCTCAAGCGATAATCATTCGCAAACTGCTTGAAAATGACGCGGCAAAGGCTAAATATGTCATTGAAAATGCTACTCCTCATTTCAAGAGTAAGGAAGAATATCTTGCACTCATCGACTCGATTTCAATGGATAAAGAAGCCGTTATCTATAACGAAGACGGCACCGTTTTGCTTGATGTTTGAGTGTATAATAGAAATCCCCCGTTTAACGGGGGATTTCATTTTCGGAAATAGCCATAGGGATACCGGTGACGCACAAGTGCGTTTTAATATTGGCATGCCGGCCATGCAATTGTTACTTGCTACCCATAAATGGGTTATGTAAATAGCATTTTTGCCTTCCTCCGAGAGGAAGGTGGCGGCGTAGCCATCGAAAGGAGCCTGCGTTTGCAAAGTTTTATCGCGCACTCTCCCTCAGTCAGCTCCGCTGACAGCTCCCTCTCGGAGGGAGCCTTTGATACAAAGCGTTATCTTCTATCTTTTATTTGTTTTCTCCTCATCGGCAAAGCCTTTTTTGAGCCACGCGACTATCGCGTGGTTTTCAGTATACAATAAAAAAAAGAAACGCCAAGGCTAAAGCCTCATCGTTTCCTTTTTTGGCGCAGGGAGTGGGATTCGAACCCACGTGGGTTGCCCCAAACGGTTTTCAAGACCGCCTCGTTATGACCACTTCGATATCCCTGCGTATTAACTTGTGAATGGGACGATATATCCCTTTACATTGTGCAAGTTTTCACTCACAACGGTTATGATACCATAAAAGTGAATTTGTGTCAATAGAAAGCAACAATATTTTTAAACTTGTTAAAGTATTTTAAAATATATCTGTAAAAAGCGGCGTTATACTTCCCTTTTGCCATTTACAAATCGGGATAAATATGGTAAAATTGTAGGCAAAAAAGCAAAAGGAGAATGCTTTATACATTACTTTTAGCAACAACTGTTTGTGCCGAATATTACGGAACTTATGACACAATGGAATATATGGTGCAAGATAATACCGTCACAATTACAGATTGTGACACATCAATTAGCGGTGAGCTTATAATTCCCGACACTATTGAGGGATTTCCCGTTACTTCCATTGGCTATAGTGCATTCTACTATTGCACGGGGCTTGTAAGCATTACCATACCCGACGGTGTTACTTCCATTGGCAATTATGCATTCCACAATTGCACGGGGCTTACAAGTATCACTATCCCGAGTAGCGTAACTGCTATTGGCCGTTGGGCATTCGACGATTGCACCGCGCTTGAACGAGTTTATATAAGCGATATATCCGCATGGTGTAAAATTGAATTTGACAATAGCGCTTCAAATCCGCTGCTTGGTGCAGAAGAACTCTATTTAAACGGCAATTTAGTAACTGACTTAATTATTCCGGACACCGTTACTTACATTGGCAATTATGCATTCTACAATTGCTCTGCTCTTACAAACATTACCATCCCCGACAGCCTTACTTCCATTGGCAATTATGCATTCCACAATTGCTCTGCTCTTACAATCATTAACATCCCCGACAGCGTTACTTACATTGGTAGTTTTGCATTCAAAAATTGTACCTCGCTTACAAGTGTAAACATTGGAAACTCGGTTGAGCTTATTCCCGAAAGCGCGTTTTCGGGTTGCAGAAATCTAAAAACGGTTTGCATACCGAAAAGTGTAAAATATATCCGCAGCGAGGCTTTTAGCAATTGCTCAAATATTGAAATGGTTTTCTATGAGGGAAATCAGACCGAATGGGATAGCATTTTAAAATATAACAGAAACGAAAACCTTACCAATGCAAAAATAATTTATAATGCATCAAAGAAAACCTACAAATTTGAAACCAACTGTGAGGCAATTATACCAAACATTACCGACTATGCTATATTTACTGTGCCCACCGTTGCAAACGGTAAAAAAACGCTTGTAGGTTGGTATGACAACAAAGATTTAAACGGCGAGGCTGTAACTTTCCCCTATTTTGGAGATGCAACAACTCTGTATGCCGCATGGACGGACAGAACGGGAAAAAGTTTTGACGATGCATTTATCGCGGATGCAAATGTGGAACACAATGTTAGCATAACCGAGTCGGGTCAGTATGTGTACTTTGAATTTGTGCCCAAGCAGACAAAGCAATACTTTATCTACTCTCTCGGCAACAAAGACACCGTTGCATATTTGTATGACAGCGACAAAACATTGATTGAAAGCGACGATGACGGCGGCGAGGGCAATAACTTTTACATCTCATACACCCTGAGCGCAAAAACAACATACTATATCGCAGTAAAACTGTATAGCGGAACGGGCACATTCACCTTGTTTATCGAACCCCCCGTTGATTACATTATAAACTCTGTAAGTGCAAGCAGTTTTGCGGGAGAAGCACTTTCGCAACTCCCTGCTGAAATGTTTTTGGCAACAGTTTCGTTTACAAACAAGAGTTCCGGTACAGATGCCATGATTGTGCTTGCACAGTATACATCACTTGGAGCATTTAAAGGTCTTATGTTTGTAAAAAGCAAGTCAGTTCCCGTAGGTGCTACCATTGAGTTATCCATCCCCGTTGACAACCGCGACGGAGATATTGCCGAACTTAAAGCATTTATGATTTCGTCATTTGACAATTTGACACCCCTTGGCAATGCGGCATCCTTTCCCGTAAAATAATTTGCAACAAAAAAGATGGACTTTTGTCCATCTTTTTTATTCTTCCCAAGGGAATTTATACTGTGTAAGGCCGAGGTAATCGCGCACCTCGATAATTTCCTTTTGCACCGACTCGTTTATCGGCACACCGCTTTCGCGTGCAAGGCGAATTTCGTATTCCTTTTCACCTGCGGTGTAGATACGCTCTGCGCCGGGTGCCTTTTTGGAAGCGCGCATGCTACGGCAGATGTCGCCCGCTTTTTTACGCGCTACATCTTCGCCAAGAAAGTGGTCTGTATCAATGGCAATAAACCAATGACCAAGCTGATAGGGGCGAATATTTCCGTTTTCGTCCTTGCCGTCAAGGTCTTTGCCGTATGCGCCATCCTGAAGAATTGACGAGAAAAATTCAACCGCCAATGCAAAACCATAGCCCTTGTAACCTGCAAGATCTTCGCCAATACCGCCAAGTGTGGTAAGCGCCGCTGTGCCGCCGCGAATCTTTTTAAGCGCAACGCCCGAGTCACCCTCAACTGCCGAGCCATCGTCACCGATGACGGTACCCGGGTGCACATCTTCACCGATACGCTCGTAATACTCAATTTTACCGTTTTGGGTAATCGAAGTTGCACAGTCAAAATTAAAATCAAACTTTTCGTCGGTGGGAACGCCGATTGTAAACGGATTTGTACCAAACATACCCTCAACGCCGTGTGTGGGCGCAACAGAAGGACGCGCGTTTGTGCCCGTCATACCGATGCATCCCGCCTCGGTCGCCATTGTTGCATAGTATCCCGCAATGCCAAAGTGGCAAGAGTTGCGCACAACTACCATGCCCATGCCGTATTCCTTTGCCTTGGCAATAGCCATGCTCATTGCCTTGTGGCCGATAACCTGACCCATGCCGTGATGACCGTCAATAACTGCAGTAGTGGGAGTTTCTTTTATAATTTCAATCTTTGTAATGGGGTTTTGAATGCCCGCCTTGATGCGGTCAAGATATACGGGTTTAAAACGGTTTACACCATGCGACTCGATACCGCGCTTATCGGACTCGAGCAAAACATCGGCACAGATTTCGGCATCCTCACGGGGTACTCCGTATCCTACAAATGAGTCAACAACAAAATCTGTAATCGTTTTCCAATCTACTATGTTAGTCTTTTTCATCATTTCACCAACTATGATTATGTATTCATGAAAAAAGTCACGCCGTGCGAACCGCAGAACATTTTGCCTTGCCGCCGTGTGTGACATTTCTCTAATTATTTGAGAATTTTGAGATAATCAAGAACCGCGATAACAATACCCGCAAGTACATAAATATCAACAAGTCCGCCAAAAATACCCACAATCCATCCTACAATCGGAATAGCCGCAAGGATACCGATAAGCGCGCCTGCAACAAGACCAACTACCAAGTAAACAATACACTTGATAACGAGCGCCGCTACATCCTTCGCGCCAAACGAAAAGGGGAAAAGCGATTTGAGCAATGCCATAGCATAAACCTCCCGATTCAAATATTACTGTGTAATTATACCATCAAAAATCTTGTATTTCAAGTTATTTATCAAATTTGGTATTTGACAAGAAAGATTTTTGATTATATAATGAAAAAGGCTGCACAAGGCAGCCTTATTTTGAAAAATTATTTAGTAGGAAGCGAAATCCGGAGTGCAAGATTTTCGCCGGTAGTTAAAAGAGTGTTCATGTTTTCAACGAACTCATTGATATTGCCTTCAATTTCGCTGATACCCTCAAAATACGCCTCAACAACTTCACCTGCAAAAGCAACTACAGTCGCTACAACACCTGCAAACAAAACAAGCGTTACAAGCGCAAGGATGAGTGCTGTTACAGCAAGTGCTCTGCCGCTTGCCTTGCCCTTGCCGGTTTTAACTATGCCGACAATTGCAATAAAGAACGCAAGAACTGCTAAAACAACGGAGATAGGACTCAAAAATTCAATCAAAGCAACAAGCGAAAGTACAAACGCAACAATTGCCGCAACACTATTGGGTGTGGGAACCGCCTTTTCATCTTTAGCCGCTTTTTTAGCCGCTTTCTTTGCATCCTTTTCTGCTGCTTTATCCGCTTTTGCCGCCGCCTTTTGCGCCGCTTTTTCTTCCTTGGGAGAAATTACGGGAACAACAACTGTGGGCTGCGGTGCAACTTCTTCAACCACGGGTGCTTCCTCAGCCATGGGAGGCTCGGGAATCTCGATAACCGGAATCTCGGGCTCAACCTCCTCAACTACGGGAACCTCGATAACGGGAACTTCAATCTCCGCAAGTTTTTCGCCGCACGCGGTGCAGAATTTTGCAGTGTCACCAAGTTGCATACCGCACTTGTTACAAATCTTCATATTACAGTCCTCCTGCAATTTTTTACTGTCACAAGTATATAATATTTTTCATAAATTGTCAATATTTCGTAAATCGTTTCATAGAATTATAAATCAAGAGGAAGCACCATGAAAAACACATTTTCAAAAGAACTTTTAAATTTTATAAAGCAAAGTAAAAGTTGCTTTCACGCTGTAGAAGCCATTAAAGCCATGCTTTTAAAAAGCGGTTTTTGTGAACTTTTGGAGTCGGACAAATGGAAACTTGCAAACGGCGGAAAATATTTCACCGTTAAAAACGGCTCATCAATAATCGCTTTTGAAGTACCGAAATCGGCGCCAAAGGCTTTTATTATGGCGGCGGCGCACAGCGATTCACCATCGTTTAAAGTGAAAGAAAATCCCGAAATCGCCTCGGGCGCTTATGTAAAACTCAACACCGAAAAATACGGCGGAATGCTTATGTCAACATGGTTTGACCGCCCCCTCTCCGTTGCGGGCAGAGTCATTTTTAAAGGCGAAAACGGCTTTGAAACAAAACTTGTAGACATTGACCGCGACCTAATGATTATCCCCAATGTTGCAATTCACATGAATCGCGCGGCAAACGAGGGTATGGCATATAAAGCAAACATTGACACTGTGCCTCTTTTCGGAAGCGACGGTGCCAAGGGCAAATTTATGTCGATGATTGCAAAAGAAGCGGGCATAAAGGAAAGTGAAATCCTTGGTCATGATCTCTTTTTATACTGCCGCGACGGCGGCACGGTTCTCGGTGCCGACAAAGAATATATTGCGGCTCCCAAACTTGATGACCTTGAATGCGCATTTGCACTTGTACGCGGTCTTATAAACTCTACAGAAAGTGACTCTGTAAAGGTTTGCGCCATCTTTGACAATGAAGAAGTCGGTAGCGAAACCAAGCAGGGCGCGGCATCATCATACCTGCGCGACACATTGCGCCGCATTGCCCTTTCGCTCGGTGCAAACGAAGAGGATTACCAGCGCATGATTGCCAAAAGTTTTCTTGTCAGCGCTGACAATGCGCATGCCGTTCATCCCAATCACCCCGAATACTCGGACAGCGGCAACGCACCCTTAATAAACGGCGGTATCGTTATCAAGTACAACGCAAATCAGCGCTATTCGACCGACGGTTTTTCAGCCGCTGTTTTCAAGAGTGTTTGTGACAAAGCGGGGGTTAAATACCAAGCATTTGCAAATCGCTCTGACATGATGGGCGGCTCAACACTCGGCTCTATTTCAAACACAATGGTACCCGTTAAAACCGTTGACATCGGTCTTGCCCAGCTTGCAATGCACTCTGCTTATGAAACAGCGGGTGTGCGCGACCTTGACGATCTCGTTTTAGCAATGGGTGTTTATTTTGCAGAAAACTCGATTTAATTTTGGAGGTAGTTTACATGAAAACTCTTTTAATTTGCGGTAGCCCCAACGAAAACGGATGTACATACACCGCCCTTTCCGAAGTTGAAAAAGTCCTTAACGGCCACGGTGTTGAAACAGAAATTTATCAAATCGGCAAAAAGCCGATTTACGGCTGTATGTCATGCCGCGCGTGTTTTAAAAGCGGCAAATGCGCCATTGATGACGATGTAAATGTTATCGCATCCCGCCTTGACGAATTTGATGCAATTGTAATCGGCTCCCCCGTTTACTATGCGGCGGCAAACGGTGCGCTGACAGCGTTTTTAGACCGTCTTTTCTACTCGGCAGGCAGAAAAATGGCAGGCAAGGTCGGTGCGGTGGTTGTATCGTGCAGACGCGGCGGTGCCTCTGCGGCGTATGACCAGCTTAACAAATATCTTGGCATTTCCAACATGGTTGTGGCAACATCACAGTACTGGAATCAGGTGCATGGCGGCAAGGCTGAAGATGTACTCGAAGACGGCGAAGGTTTGCAGACCATGCGCACACTTGGCGAAAACATTGCCTGGCTTCTTCGCCTTATCGAATGCGGCAAGCAAAACGGCATTGAAGGCCCTAAATACGAAGAAAAGAAAATCAGAACCAATTTTATAAGATAAAAAGATAAAACATGCCAAAAAAACTCCCTTCGGGGAGTTTTTTGTTAAAATTTTCTGCTATTATTGTTGCATTTAATTAGTAATAATAGTATAATAAATGTGTATGTAAATTTATTAGCGGCAAAGCCGCAGGAGGACATAATAATGATCGTTGACAGAATTGAAAACCTTAAACTCTACATTCCCTACAATAAAAAACT
>JAZQWE010000301.1:0-14668 GCA_045632225.1 Eubacteriales bacterium
TGCTTCATCAGTTTTTTCATTTGGTCAAACTGCTTTAAAATCTTGTTGATTTCTTCAACGAACTTACCATCTCTGGGGTCGCGAGAGTCAGCAACGATTACACGGTAGAAAGGAGCCTTCTTTGCGCCCATTCTTCTAAGTCTGATTTTAACTGCCATTGATTTGTCCTCCAAAATATATAAATAAAATTATTTTTATAAAAATCCGTTAAAACGGCATTTTCATCTTTTTACCAAACATGCGGCTCATCTGCTTTTGATTGCCGGTGAACTGCTTCATCAGTTTTTTCATTTGGTCAAACTGCTTTAAAATCTTGTTGATTTCTTCAACCGAAGTACCGCTTCCCGCCGCTATACGCTTTTTACGCGAGAAGTCAAGAATTTCAGGTTTTGCACGCTCTTTCTTTGTCATGGAAAGGATTATCGCCTCCATGTGCGCAAGCGCTTTCTCATCGATTTTTGCATCTTTGAGAGCACCGGGTTTTACACCGGGCATCATTGAAAGCATTTGTTCAAGCGAACCCATGTTTTTGAGTTGTGCCATCTGTTCAAGATAGTCATCAAGGGTAAAAGTGGATTCGCGGAACTTCTTTTCAAGTTCTGCGGCTTTCTTTTCATCATAAGCTTGCTCGGCTTTTTCAATTAGGGTAAGCACATCGCCCATTCCGAGGATACGCGAAGCAAGTCTGTCGGGGTGAAAAGGCTCAATAGTATCGAGTTTTTCGCCAACACCGATGAATTTGATAGGCTTTCCGGTAATGTGTCTGATTGAAAGGGCAGCACCGCCACGGGTGTCACCGTCCATCTTGGTGAGAACAACACCGGTAATATCCAAAAGCTCATTAAAGTGCTCTGCAACATTTACAGCATCCTGACCGAGCATTGCATCAGCCACAAGCAAGATTTCTGTCGGTGAAACCGAGTCTTTTATGTTGCGAAGCTCATTCATAAGCTCTTCGTCAATATGAAGTCGACCTGCGGTATCGATAAATACCATATCATGGCCGTTTTTCTTTGCATGAGCAACTCCCGCTTTTGCAATTTCAACGGGGGAGATGTTAGTTCCCATATTGAATACGGGAATTCCAAGCTGTTCGCCAACAACTTCAAGCTGTTTAATAGCGGCAGGGCGGTAAACGTCACAAGCTACAAGCAACGGATTTTTGCCTTTCTTTTTATAATACGAAGCAAGTTTACCGCTGTGAGTTGTTTTACCTGCACCCTGAAGACCAACCATCATAATCACAGTTGGGGGAGCAGAAGCGATTTCGAGTTTTGAATTTTCAGAGCCCATAAGGGATACAAGCTCTTCATGCACAATTTTGATAACTTGCTGTGCAGGGAGCAGGCTTTCAAGCACCTCTACACCAACCGCACGCTCTGTAACCGTTTTTACAAAGTCTTTTACAACTTTGAAGTTAACATCGGCCTCAAGCAATGCAAGTTTAACCTCGCGCATACCTTCTTTGATATCAGCTTCGGTAAGTTTTCCTTTATTCTTAAAGCGTTTAAAGGCGTTTGAAAGTTTTTCACTTAAACTTTGAAACATTATTTTTCTCCATTAAACTAAAGGGCGCGAATCTTTTCGATTTCCTTGCCCAAAAGTTCGGTAATTTCGTTTTTAGGCGCATTGTTTTCAACCATTGCGCTAACGGATGAAAGATTTTCTGCAATCGAGCGGTAAACGCTCTCAAGTGTTACAAATCTGTTTGCAAGCCCGAGTTTGGTTTCGAGAAAGAGAAGTTCATCCTCGGCCTTTTTGATAATGTGGCGCACGCCCTGTCGGGTGAGCCCATTGCTTTCTGCGATTTCTGCAAGTGATAAATCCTCGTTATAATATAAATCAAGGATTTCTCTTTGCTTTTCGTTTAAAACATCGCCGTAAAAGTCAAGCAAAAATGAAATGTTCATATTCTTTTCAAACATTTCTATCGCCCCTTTTCTTTGTGTAAAGCAAAACACTTTACAGAGTATATCATAAGGAATTTACTTTGTCAAGCATTTTTATAAAAATATTTTATTATCCAAATACCTCGCAGGCGGCAACAAGTTTCAGCATGTCTGTTTCTATTTTGTCGCGACCGTATGCATCCAAAAAACGCTCAGCATAGGCATTGGTTTTAAGATTGAATTGCAATGTCCACACGCCCCAGAAAATATCGATATGTCTGTCACCGACACCACCGTTGCCAAGGTCGATAAATTTTGTAAAATTCCAATTATCAAGCATTATGTTAGGCAAACAATAATCTCCGTGAATTAAAGTATTATTTTTTAATAAGTGACCGTATTTTTCAAACACTTTCCATGCTTCATCGGCAGATTTGTAGCCAAAACTGTCAGGAAAAGCTGTTTTATCATATTCGCCCGTGTAATAATTGTTATTGACTGTATTTATATAGGAAGAAATTCTATCCTGCACAGGGCAATCTGAAAAGTCATACTCATGTAACTGGCGGAGCAACGAAGCCACGGTATCACAAAGTTTTTTGGGGTTATCAAGATACATTTTGTATGTACAGTCTTCACCCTCAACTTTTTCACTTAACATCCAATCCTTTTCAAGAGAAAGATACTCAAGCACATTTGTTCCAAGCCCTTTGGAGCAAAAATACTTTGTTAAAACAGCCTCGGTTTCAAGTGTTCCTTTAGGTGCACTCTTCAAATAATATCCGCCGTCTTTTTCAATAAAGTAAACACGAGCCCCAGGAGAACAACTGCTGTCATAAACATTTGCATCTGCAAAAAAGCTATGCAACTTGCAAGGTATTGAGTTTAAATCTGGAGCAATAAGTTTTCTGTTCATAAAAACCTCCATAAAAGAAGTAGGCTTCATAAAAAAGAAAACTATCGCAAAGCGATAGTTTTCTTTTTGGTGCGGGTGACAGGACTTGAACCTGCACGTCGGGGACACTAGATCCTAAGTCTAGCGCGTCTGCCAATTCCGCCACACCCGCATGTCATAACAGTATAGCATAACTTTATGGTAGTGTCAAGCAAATAAATGCATGACGATTATTGAATTTATATTTTGACTATGATATAATATTTAAATATTATATAAATTCGAACGGTATTTTTATTATGACAACAAAAAATGACATAATTAAACAGCTTAATGCCATGAATGCACCAAGAAACAAAATCGTGCTTGTGCATTCTTCGTTGCGCGCAGTCGGAGAAGTTGAGGGCAGAGGAGAAGGTTTTCTTGGTGCGCTCATTGATTACTTTACAGCTGACGGCGGACTTTTATGCATACCAACCCATACATGGGCAAATGTAGGTGCTACAAACAAAATAACTTTAGATTTGACATGCAATGAAACTTGCATTGGCACACTCCCGGATATCGCCGCAAAACTTGCTACCGTTCGAACATTGCACCCCACACATTCAATGGCTGTTTTCGGCGGCAAAGAAAGCGCTGCAGCATTTGCAAGCGGCGAAGAAAAGTTCATAACCCCCGCCAATCCCAAAGGCTGCTACGGCAAAATTTTTGAAAATGACGGATATATTTTACTCATCGGAGTTTCGCATAATCGTAACACATTTTTGCATTGTGTTGAAGAGATGCTTGGCGTGGACAACCGCCTTGCAAAAGAAGCAAAAACCGTAACCGTAAAGCATACCGATGGCACAGTTGAAAATAAAACAATGCACCCGCACGAAGCGGTCGGTATTGGTGACGTTTCTTTGCGCTATCCAAAATACGAAGCAGCATTTAGGCATCACGGTGCAATTGTTGACGGATATATTGGTAATGCTCCCGCAATGCTTTGCAGCGCTCGAAAAATGAAAGAAGTTATGGAACTGATATATACCCGCAGTAGCGGCAAAGAACTCATGCTCGACGACGAGCCGCTTGACAAATCTCTGTATATGTGAGGACAATATGGAAAAACCAATGAACATAATTGCGCATATTAAAACGGATTTTCCGACAAAGTTTGGTATTCCGCGCCAAAGCGGACTTGCTAACTTTGAAGCGACAATTGTTTTTGAGCCAAATTACAGAAATGCAGAGGCACTCCGAGGTATTGAGGGATACAGTCACCTATGGCTTATATGGAAGTTTTCAAAAGCCGAGCGGAACACATGGTCGCCTACCGTTCGTCCTCCTCGCCTTGGTGGAAACACGCGAGTTGGTGTTTTTGCGACTCGTTCACCGTTTCGCCCAAATCCAATCGGACTTTCTTCGGTAAAACTTCTCGGTGTTGAAAAAACAAGTGAAGGACTTGTTCTTCGCGTATCGGGCGCCGACCTTTTAGATGGCACACCGATTTATGATATTAAACCTTATCTCGCTTTTACTGACAGCCACCCCGATGCAATCGGAGGCTTTGCAGACGATAAAAAAGAGTACGCCTTAAAAGTGGACTTTCCCGAAAATTTACTTTTAAAAATTCCGGAAAGCAAGCGCGAGGCATTGCTTGAACTCCTTTCCGAAGACCCGCGCCCACAGTATATTGACGATGCAAACCGCGAATACGGATTCCCGTTTGCAAACCGCGAAATCAAATTTACAGTTTCAAACGGCATTTTGACTGTTACAGAGGTAATATAAATGAAACTTACAAAACTTTTTAAAAACAATACATTATCACTTTCATTTGAAGTGTTCCCACCCAAAGTTGACACCGCTTTTGAAAGCGTAAAGCATGCGACAGAGGAAATTGCAAAGCTCAAGCCATCGTTTATGAGTGTTACATACGGCGCCGGCGGCGGCACAAGCAAATATACCCTTAACATTGCAGAAAATATTAAAAAAATGTACGGCGTGCCCACTTTGGCACACCTTACATGTGTTTCTTCCACTAAAGAAACCGTGCACGAAAAAATCGATGCTATTAAAGCGGCGGGAATTCAAAATGTAATGGCACTTCGCGGCGATCTTACACCTGAACTTGAAAATTCCGACAGGAGCAAATGGTATTATCACAACGCAATCGACCTTGTGCGTGAACTTAAAGAAAGCGGTGCTGATTTTTGCATCGGCGGTGCTTGCTATCCTGAAATTCACCCGGAAAGTGCAAACCAAAAAGAAGATATTAAATATCTCAAAGAAAAAGTTGATGCCGGTTGCGAGTTTTTGACAACACAGATGTTTTTTGACAACAACCTTTTATATAATTTCCTTTACAAAATCCGCGAGGCAGGCATTACCGTTCCAATCATCCCCGGTATCATGCCCATCGCAAACGCAAACCAAGTTGACAGAGCTATGAAACTCTCCGGCTCGTTTATGCCTCAGCGCTTTAAAAGCCTTGTTGACAAGTTTGGAGCAGATCCTGCGGCAATGAAACAAGCAGGAATCGCTTACGCGACTGACCAAATCATTGACCTTTATGCAAACGGCATTACAAATGTTCATGTTTACTCGATGAACAAACCGGATGTTGCCGAAAAAATTCAAAGCAACCTTTCCGACATTTTAGGAAAATGAACACCGTATTTGTAAAAAACTACAGCGAACCTAATTACAATAAAAATGAAATTTTGCGCTATGCGTCAAGCGGTAAAACAGATGATGTAAACACTCTTTTAGAGCAATGCTTAAAAGAGCTTGACGGCAAGCTTTCATACCGTGTTTGCTACTGTGAATTACCCCTCGCTCATCATTTTGCATCATATCAATCCAAGCTTCTTGACGCATACCTTGCAAATTGCAAAAGTTATATTCTTTTTGCGGCTACTTTAGGGATAGAAATCGATAGATTGATTACAAAATACAGCAAAATTTCACCCTCACGAGCGCACATGTTCCAAGCAATTGGTGCAGAGCGCATCGAGGCACTTTGCGATATGTTTTGCAATGATATGAAGAGCCAATATATCTCGGTCAAGCCACGTATAAGTCCGGGATACGGCGACATGCCCCTTGAAATGCAAAGGGAAGTGTTTGACATTCTCGATTGTCCTCGAAAAATCGGGATTTCACTAAGTGACAGCTTTTTAATGTCACCCTCAAAATCAGTAACAGCCTTTATCGGAGTTTTAAAATGAACATTTTAGAGTTTTTGAAAGATAATATTGTAGTGCTTGACGGCGGAATGGGCACGCTTTTACAAAGTGCAGGTCTTGTAGCAGGCGAGCACCCCGAAAGATGGAATATTACCCACCCTGAAGTTATTCAAAAAATCCATGCGGATTATTATAATGCGGGAAGTAATATTGTCAACACCAATACCTTCGGCGCAAATGTTTTGCATTTTTCCGAGGATGAACTTGATGAAATTGTAAAAGCTGCTATACATAATGCAAAGGAAGCGGCAAAGATCAGTAAAGGTCAAAATAAATTTGTTGCACTTGACATCGGTCCGACAGGAAAATTGTTAAAGCCCTACGGCGATCTTGAGTTTGAGGATGCTGTTTCTGTATTTGCAAAAACAGTAAAACTTGGCGTAAAATACGGCGTTGACCTTGTTATGATTGAAACCATGAATGACTCTTATGAAACCAAGGCGGCATTGCTCGCAGTTAAAGAAAACTGTGATTTGCCCGTTTTTGTTTCAAATGCTTTCGGTGCAGACGGCAAACTTATGACAGGAGCAACTCCTGCGGCAATGGTTGCAATGCTTGAGGGCATGGGAGCGGATGCCATTGGTGTAAACTGTTCGCTCGGCCCAAAGCAACTCACCACCGTTGTGGATGAATATTTGAAGTATGCCTCACTTCCCGTGCTTTTAAAGCCCAATGCGGGGCTCCCTAAAAATGTTGACGGTAAAACCGTATACGATGTTTTGCCCGATGAATTTGCAGAAGATGTTAATGCTCTTGTACAAAAGGGAGTTCGTGTTGTCGGCGGATGTTGCGGTACAACTCCCGAGTATATCAAAGCACTCACAAATTCAATTAAAGATGTCGCACCGTGCAAAATTGTTAAGAAAGATTTTTCACTTGTTTCTTCGTACACACACGCCGTAGAGTTTGGCAAATCACCTATACTAATCGGTGAGCGTATAAACCCCACAGGCAAAAAACGCTTAAAGCAAGCACTTAAAGAAAATGATATTGATTATCTTCTTTCAGAGGCGGTAAGTCAGCAAGACAAGGGAGTTCATGTTCTTGATGTGAATGTGGGGCTACCCGAAATAGACGAAACTGAGATGCTTAAAAAAGCAACTTTTGAAATTCAGGCCGTTTCGAATTTGCCACTTCAAATCGATACCGCACTACCGTCTGCAATGGAACAAGCGCTCCGCTTGTATAACGGCAAGGCAATGGTTAACTCCGTAAACGGCAAAGAAGAAAGCATGCATGCAATTTTTCCGCTTGTAAAAAAATACGGCGGCATGGTAGTTGCGCTCACGCTTGACGAAAACGGAATTCCAAACAGTATCGGGGGCAGAGTAGAAATTGCAAAAAAAATCATCAAAACCGCGTCTGAATACGGTATTGATAAAAAAGACTTAATTTTCGACACACTTACCATGCCGATAAGTGCCGATATAAACGCCGCAAACATCACGCTTGGCGCGCTTAAATATATTAAGGAAGAACTCGGCTGTAACACTTCTTTGGGCGTTTCAAATGTTTCTTTCGGCCTTCCCAACCGTGATGCGGTTAATGGCGCTTTTTTCTCAATGGCACTTTCAAACGGTCTCGACGGCGCAATTATGAATCCGTATTCATCCGAGATGATGAAAACATATCACACATTCCGCGCACTTCGCGGTATGGACGAAAACTGTGCAAGTTATATCGAATTTGCCGAAAATTATGTTGTTGACGCTCCAAGCACCGCAATAGCTCAAACCACAGTAAAAACCGATGATTTTGACTCTGCGTTAAAACGGGCAATTGCAAAAGGTCTTAAAGAGCAGGCAGAAAAGTTAACAAAAGAGGCTTTGACAGGCGCTGAGCCGCTTGAAGTTGTTCAAAATGAGATCATTCCTGCGCTTGACATTGTGGGTGTAGGTTTTGAAAAAAATACCGTTTATTTGCCACAACTTTTGATGGCGGCAGAAGCCGCAAAAGCAGCTTTTGACATTATAAAAGAAAAAATGTCCGAAGTTTCGTCATCAACCGCTTCAAAGGCTACCGTAGTTATCGCAACAGTTAAGGGTGACATACATGATATTGGCAAAAACATCGTAAAACTATTGCTAGAAAATTACGGATTTGCAGTAACCGACCTTGGAAAAGATGTGGCCCCCGAAACAATTGTAGAAGAAGTTGTACGACTTCACGCCCCAATTGTCGGACTTAGCGCGCTCATGACAACTACCGTGCCCGCAATGGCGGAAACCATCAAGCAACTCCGTGTTAGTGCGCCATGGTGCAAAATCGTTGTTGGCGGTGCCGTTCTCACCAAGGACTATGCCGCACAAATCGGTGCTGATAAATACGCCAAGGATGCTATGGAAACCGTAAGATACGCAGAAAGTTTATAAAAATCAGGGTGTACCTCTCGGTACACCCCTCACTTTATACAGTTCCCGTTACTGTGAGAATGCTATCACCCGGAACAGAGCTTATGATTCCTGTTGTACTGTCTTGAGTAAAAGTAGCAGCCGGAACAGTAATTATTCCGGGAACAGTAGCAAACGCTCCGGTCGTAGGATTATAGGTGTAGTCAACACCTTCTGTAAGAGCAACGCCGTTAAGTGTTACACTTTGAATATTCAAAGTGGGATCAAACACATCTGTCACAGTTACATTATCGGTTGCAACCGCATCTGTGTTACCGGTATTGCTGATTGTGAATGTGTAAGTTAAAGAACCGTTGCAAACAACTGAGGTTGGACAAAGTGACTTTGCAATATTAAGAACAGGCTCATTTAATACATTTATTGTTTCATTTGCAACAATCGCCGCAGCAAGCATTCCGCACGAAACTGAAACCGTATTTAAGATGCTTGAATTTGCCACAAGCGGTGCAAACTCATTAACGGCGGCTGAATATACTATCAAAGCATTTCCGCCTGCAGGAATATTGATACCGGTTATAGCAAGCGGTACAGTACTAAGAATGGTAGGAGGTGCTTGTAAAACGCCATTTACATAATAGCGTAGCGATCCGTCTTCATAGGTGAGAGGAACAAGCTCCAAACCGTCAAAAAGGTATTCGCCAAGATTATCGGTGAGTGTGATATTACTGTGTGGAGTTGTGCCTGAATTTACAATACTTATAATGTAAGTTATTGTGTCACCGGCACCATAATTTTCCGCAACTGCGGTTTTGGTTGCAGAAAGAACTTCAAGTATTTCTCCTGTAACAACATTTGATGTCGTTACATTGTTGTTATAATATAAAGTTGCCCTATTGGTAAAAGTAGGCATACAGGTTCCTCCTATTAGGAAATAGAGGCAACGCCTCCATAATCAGTATATGAGTTAAAATTGATATATGAAAACAATTGTCGAAAAATTCTAAAAAACTATTGACAAACGCAAAATAATAATGTTATAATAATTTGCCGCATGAAATCGGGCTTTTTCAAGTGTGCGTATGCACCGCCCATATTCAGCGAGTCATAAATGAAAGTGAGGTGCTTTTCGTGTTTGCAGTAATCGTAACTGGCGGAAAGCAGTACAAGGTCAACGAAGGCGACATTCTCTTTGTAGAGAAGCTCGACGTTAACGAAGGCGACGAAGTTACATTTGACAACGTGCTTGCTGTATCCGGCAACGCAGGTTTTGTCGTTGGCGCTCCCTATGTAAATGGTGCATCCGTTGTTGCAAAGGTCGTTAAGAACGGCAAGAGCAAGAAGATCGATGTTATCAAGTACAAGGCAAAGAAGAACGAGAAAAAGAAGATCGGTCACAGACAGCCTTACACCAAGGTTCAGATCGAAAAAATTAACGGTTAATTTCCTATGACAAAAATCGTTTTCTACAAAAGCGGCGATGTCTTTTATGGCTTTGAAGAGCAGGGGCACACCGGATATGGTGAAGCAGGCGACGATGTGCTTTGCGCAGCGATTTCCTCAATGACCATGCTTATTATCAATGCTATCGAAGTTGTTTATGCTTCTGATGTCGATTACACCATCGATGAAAAAACCACGGACATCAAACTTATTGCTCGCGGCGCCATCGAAGATGAAGACGAAAAGAAGAGATATGCAATTTCCGGACTTTTGACTGCTTATTATTATCAGTTAAACGATTTGACCGAGGAATATTACGATTTTCTCGAAGTTGAAGCGCGTGAAATGCCGTTGTAATACGGCTAAAAATTTAATGGAGGTTGCTATAATGTTGAAACTCAGTTTACAGTTTTTCGCTCATAAAAAGGGCGTAGGTTCTACAAAGAACGGTCGTGACAGTGAGTCTAAGCGTCTTGGCGTTAAGAGAGCTGACGGACAGGCAGTTACAGCCGGCAATATTCTCGTTAGACAGCGCGGAACAGCTATTCATCCCGGTAACAATGTTGGTATCGGTTCTGATGATACTTTGTTCGCTCTGATCGATGGAAGAGTAAAGTTCGAGCATATTTCCAAGTCCAAGAAGTGCGTTAGCGTATACGCTGACTAATTGGTAAAAGGTCGGGGCAACCCGACCTTTTTTACTGTTTAAAATTTGTGTAATTTTTTTCATCAAATTAACATTGAACATTTTCTCGACAGAGTATATAATATATTATTATAGTTTATTAAATAGGAGGGCACTATGACTCTTGTAGTATTGGCGGCCGGAATGGGTTCGCGATATAAAGGTTTAAAGCAGATTGATCCTATTAGCAAGGCGGGAGAATTTATCATTGACTTTTCGGTATTTGACGCAATCAAGTGCGGCTATACCAAAGTTGTTTTCATTATTAAGCGTGATCTCTATGATATCTTCAAAGAGTCCATTGGCTCGCGCCTTGAAAAATATATAAAAGTTGAATATGTTTTTCAGGAAAATCAGTTCCTTGACGGCGTTGACATTCCCCAAGAGCGCGTTAAACCTTTTGGCACAGCGCATGCGCTCCTTGCATGCTACGGCGTAGTAAATGAACCTTTTACCGTTATCAATGCCGATGACTTCTACGGCACAGATGCTTACAAGTGCGTTTCCGAATATTTAAATAACAACCCCAAAGATGGCAAATGCCATTTCTGCATGGCAGGGTACGAACTCAAGAATACCCTTAGCGAAAGCGGATATGTTTCCCGCGGTGAATGCTTTGCAAATGAAGACGGATATCTTACCGGCATTGTCGAACGCACAAAGATTTGTGCAAAAGACGGCGGTGCAGAATATCTCGATGGCGAAGAGTGGAAACCGATTTCCACCGACACAACCGTTTCGATGAATTTCTTTGGTTTCACCCCCGAAATCATTGAGTATATCAAAGACGGATTTGTAAAATTCCTTCGCGACCCAAAGACAGATTTGCTCACCGCTGAATACTATCTCCCTCACGCTGTAACGCAGATGCTTAACGATGGTCTTTGCGATATCAAACTTCTCCGTACAAACGCAAAATGGTACGGTGTTACATATCCCGAGGATAAGCCGAGGGTTGTAAGTGAAATTGAAAAAATGATTTCGTCCGGTGAGTATCCGGACGGTTTATGGAAATAATCCAAGGAGGAATATCATGGCTATTCTTGTAACAGGCGGCACCGGTTTTATCGGTTCCCACACAGTAGTTGAACTTTTAAATGCAGGTAAAGAGGTTATCATCGTTGATAACTTTTCTAACTCCAAGCCCGTAGTTCTCGACAGAGTTGAAAAGATTACCGGTAAGAGATGCAAGCTTATCGAGGCTGACCTTTTCGACTATGATAAGATTGAAAATATTTTCAAAGAAAACAAGATTGAATCTTGCATCCACTTTGCAGGTCTTAAGGCGGTTGGTGAATCCGTAGCGATTCCGCTCCGTTATTACCACAACAATATCACCGGCACTCTCAATCTTCTTGACATTATGTCAAAATACGGCGCAAAGAAGATTGTTTTCTCCTCTTCTGCAACTGTTTACGGCAAGCCCAAGAGCGTGCCGATCAGAGAAGATGCTGACCTCTATACAACCAACCCCTATGGCGAAACAAAGCTCATGATTGAGCGTATTCTCTCCGACCTTTATAACTCTGACAAAGAATGGAGCGTTTCCATTCTCCGTTATTTCAATCCTATCGGTGCTCACGAAAGTGGCCTCATCGGTGAGGACCCCAAGGGTATCCCGAACAACCTTCTTCCTTACATAGCAAAGGTTGCAATCGGCGCTCTTCCTTGTCTCTCCGTATTCGGCAATGACTACAACACCCATGACGGTACCGGCGTTCGTGACTATATCCATGTAGTTGACCTCGCAATGGCTCACCTCCACGCTCTTGAAAGAGCAGAGAAGGTTACCGGTGTTGAACACTTCAATATCGGTACCGGTGTTGGATACTCCGTTCTTGATATTGTTCACGCTTATGAAGAAGCAATCGGCGAAAAGCTTCCTTATAAGATTGTTGAACGCCGCCCCGGCGACATTGATGAGTGCTATGCAGATCCCACCAGAGCTAAGGAACTCCTTGGCTGGCAGGCAACTCGCGGTATCAAAGAAATGTGCCGCGACAGTGCAAACTGGCAGAAAAACAACCCTAACGGATACGATGAATAATTTAAAAAATCGACCAAAATTTTTTTGGTCGATTTTTTATAAAAAACTATTGACAAGTGCAAAGTTTTCGGTTATAATAATATCGTAATCAAGAATAGGAATTATTACTAAATAAAAATTAACTTAAATTTTCGGAGGATTTTAATTATGGCAAAGTATGTATGTTCTGTATGTGGTTATGTTCACGAGGGTGATAGCGCTCCCGAATTTTGCCCCCAGTGCAAGGTTCCCGCTAACAAGTTTGTAGAGCAGAAGGCAGAGATGGCATGGGCAGCGGAGCACATCGTTGGTGTTGCTCAGGGCGTTAGAGAAGATATTATCGAGGATCTTCGCGCAAATTACATGGGCGAATGCACCGAGGTTGGTATGTATCTCGCAATGGCTCGCGTTGCTCACAGAGAAGGCTATCCTGAAATCGGTCTTTATTGGGAAAAGGCAGCTTTTGAAGAAGCAGAGCACGCTGCAAAGGTCGCTGAACTCCTTGGCGAAGTTGTAACTGATTCTACCAAGAAGAATCTCGAAATGCGCGTAGAAGCTGAAAATGGCGCTACCATGGGCAAGACTGACCTTGCAAAGCGTGCAAAAGAACTCGGTCTTGACGCTATCCATGATACCGTTCACGAAATGGCTCGTGATGAAGCTCGTCACGGTAAGGCTTTCGCAGGTCTTCTCAAGAGATACTTCAACTAATCAACATACAAATAAAGAGGGTAGGGTAAAACCTATCCTCTTTTTGCGTGGTGGAAGAAAAGTGATTTAATAATATTGAATTATTAAATTATGAGTGATATAATTTAGATACATAGTTCATACTTGTAACAAATATTCATTTTAGGAGAATATTATGATTTTATCCACACAAACCGACTATCTTGCAAAAAAATTCGGCATGGAAAAAGCGATTGATATAATTGCAAATGCCGGATTTGACGCCATTGACCTTACAATGTTTGACATGAAAAACGACGACTCGGTATTTTGTCAGGATAACTATAAAGAACTCGCAGTAAAACTCAAAGAAAAAGCAAAGGGTAGGGGACTTTTCTTCAATCAGGCGCATGCACCGTTTCCGTGCTCAAAAAATGATGAGGCATACAACGAAATGATTTTCGGCAGAATTTGCCGCAGCATTGAAATTGCGGGAATTGTAGGTGCAAAATGCATCATAGTCCACCCAATGCATCATTTACCGTACATTGCCAATACAGATACGCTTAAAGAAATGAATATGGAGTTCTATACAAAGCTCGCTCCTTATGCAAAGAAAGCGGGCGTAAAAATCGCTCTCGAAAACATGTGGCAACGCGATGCCGATAAAAAAATAGTTGTAAGCACATGCTCGCGCACAAGAGATTTTGTTGATTGGCTTGACACGCTCAATGACAGTTGCTTTACCGCATGCCTTGACCTTGGGCACTGTGGGCTTTATGGCTT
Source organism: Eubacteriales bacterium (assembly GCA_045632225.1). GTDB lineage: Bacteria > Bacillota > Clostridia > Oscillospirales > CAG-272 > UMGS902. Next base: position 13,978 of record JAZQWE010000301.1, read on the forward strand.
TGATGCGGCCGAGATGATTAGAGGGCTTGGAAAAAAACTCGGGGCACTCCATGTACATGATAACGATTATCAAGGTGACCATCACGAGGCCCCGTATCTTGGCAAAATGCATTGGGACACAATTTGTCAGGCGCTTGCCGATATTGATTACCAAGGTGATTTAACACTTGAGGCGGACAATTTTTTCAATCATTTCCCGGAAGCACTCGCTCCAAGTGTATCAAAATTCATGCATGATATTGGTCGAAATCTTATTACAAGAATAAAAGAAGCTCAAGGCTAACGCCTTGAGCTTCTTTTATTTAAGTTTTACCTTTGTACCTACAATTGGACAAATAATAAGGTTGCAAATCAATTCAACAATGAAATTAACGCCAACAAGACCGGTAATCATGTAGATAAACACATTGGTTTCGCCGGCCCAAGCGCGTAAAATTTCTGGATAGAAAGTAAAAAGGAATACACAGAAAAATGCAGTATTTACAATCGGCGCTACAGCAGAAGCTACAGTTATCGCCTTTGAACGGTTACATTTTTTGGAAAGCGCTTCAAAAACAGTTGCAGATACAAATCCTGCAAGCATACCTTTAGCAAAGCAAATAAACACAGTCATAAAAGGTCTTGCGGCAAACATCATATATGCACCCACATCAAAGCCGGTTACAGTAAACAAAGTCACAACCAAACCAAA
>JAZQWE010000302.1:0-7809 GCA_045632225.1 Eubacteriales bacterium
GGTTATCGAGGCGGTTCGTCTTTTTGATGTAAATCCAAGTCAGATTCAGGTTATTGTTCACCGTGAGAGTATAATTCACAGCGCGGTGGAATATATTGATAATGCTGTTATTGCGCAGATGAGTTGTCCTGACATGCGCGAGTGTGTGCAGTTTGCGCTTACCTATCCCGACCGCACAGCGGCCGTGATAGAGCCTCTTGATATTTTCAAGGTGGGAACGCTTACTTTCAAAGAGGCGGACAGAAAGACATTCCGTCTTTTGGACCTTGCTTTTTCTGCTATTGAGGTGGGCGGTCTTCTCCCTGCGGTGCTAAGTTCGGCAAATGAGGCGGCGGTGGCGCTCTTCCTTGCTGATAAAATAAAGTTTTATCAGATTGCCGAGGTTGTCGAGGAGGCAATGGCTGCGTTCAAAAACAAGCAAATATTCACTCTTGACGATGTTTTTGCCGCGGATAAAGAAGTTCGCGATTACATTGCATCAAGATTTTGAAAGGGTAAATAGTGACAGTTCTTTTAGTTGTTATCGCCGTTTTTGCCTTTGGCGTGATGATTGCCATTCATGAGGCGGGGCATTTTTTTGCGGCAAGAGCATGCGGCGTTAAAATTTACGAGTTTTCGCTCGGTATGGGGCCGCGCCTTTTCGGATGGTGTGGCAAGGACGAAACAAAATACAGTTTCCGTCTTTTTCCCATTGGCGGCTATGTGTCAATGAAGGGCGAGGACGAGGATGAGGTTGGCGAGGATTCTTTCTCGGAGAAAAAGCCGTGGCAAAAGTTTTTGATTGTTGCGGCGGGCGCCTTTATGAACCTAATTCTCGGCTTTATCATAAGCCTTGGACTTGTTCTTTCAAGCACGCTTGCCTCAAATGTTGTAGGCGGATTTGCAAACGGTGCCGTTTCAGACGAGTGGCTTAAAGTTGGCGATGAGATTGTCGAGATTAACGGTGCGGCGGTGCACACCTATGACGATATGCAATATGAAATTTTGCATGACGGATATGCGCCACTTGATATGGTGGTAATCCGTGACGGAGAAAGAGTTATTTTAAACGGTGTGCAGTTTTTAACCGCCGAAGAAAGCGGAGTTGTTTTCGGACTTCGCGATTTTTCGGTTATGCCCGTCGAGAAAAATATTAAAAATGTGCTTGTACACACATGGTTTATGGGCGTTTCAACTGTCAAAATGATTTGGGAGTCTTTAACCGACCTCATTTCCGGCAGAATCGGCATGGATGCTGTCAGCGGCCCGGTTGGCGTGACCGAGGCAATTGGCACCGCGGCATCAAACGGCGCGTATAGCTTGTTTTATCTGCTTGCTGCCCTTACAATGAACCTTGGTGTGTTCAATCTTTTGCCCCTCCCCGCACTTGACGGCGGCAGACTTGTGTTTATTCTCTTTGAGATGGTTTTTCGCCGCAAGGTTAGTCCAAAGATTGAGGGGTTTGTGCATTTCATCGGCATCTCGCTGTTGCTTGCACTCATGGTGCTTGTAACATTCAAAGATGTTGTCGGATTGTTTAAGTAATAATGTAAATTATAGTTTAGCGAAAGTAAAATCAGCACCACAAATCCGTAGGGGATGGCCCCTGGACATCCCGTTTTAACCACAGTTCATGCGGGGCGTCGAAGGCGCCGCCCCCTACAGTGTTTCATTGAAATTTCTCCGCATAAACTATAATTTAAAAACATAAGGAGTAATCAATGCTTACTGCATATAATCACTTGCGCCGCGGTGCGGTAGAAGTTAAAATCGGCAGAGTTACAATTGGCGGCAAAAATCCCATTGCGGTGCAATCAATGACTAATCCCGATACGCTTGACCGCGTTGCCACATTTAATCAGGTTAAAGCACTTGAGGATGCGGGATGTGACATTGTACGCATTACCGCGCCCACACCCGAAAGCGTGCAGACATTTGCATTCTTAAAGGAAAACGGAATAAATGTTCCGCTTGTTGCAGATATACATTTTGACTACCGCATTGCGCTTGAATGTGCGGCTGTAGGAGTTGATAAGATTCGCATTAACCCCGGCAACATCGGCGATGAGGGGCGTGTAAAGCGAGTTGTTGAGGCTTGCAATGCAAAAAAGATTCCCATCCGCATTGGCGTTAACGGTGGTTCGCTTGTGAAAAACATTCTTGCAAAATATGGCTCGCCTACAGCAGAAGCACTTGCCGAAAGCGCGATGTATCATGCATCTTTGCTTGAAAAATTTGATTTTAACAACATTGTCCTCTCCGTAAAATCCTCGGATGTTGCGGCAATGTCAAGCGCAAATGAAATTTTAGCAGACAGATGCAGTTATCCTTTACATATCGGCGTAACTGAGGTAGGCGGCGGTAGTATCGGACTTGTCAAAGGTGCAATCGGCATCGGCGGCACATTGCTTCGTGGCATTGGTTACACGGTGCGTGTTTCGCTCACGGCAAATCCGCTTGACGAGGTTGATGCGGCACATCAGATTCTCTCGGCGCTTGGTATGAGCACGCGCAGAAAAATGAACATTGTTTCTTGCCCGACATGCGGCAGAACAAAGATAGATTTAATATCACTTGCAAAAGAGTTTGAGGATGCGGCACGCCGCGAGGGACTTCTTGAAAAGGATATTAAAGTAGCACTTATGGGCTGTGTTGTAAATGGCCCCGGTGAAGCGCGCGAGGCGGACATTGGCATTGCGGGCGGCATTGGCGAAGCTGTGCTTATCAAAAAAGGCGAGGTTGTTGAAAAAATTTCCGAGGGAAATATTATCGCACGCCTTGTTGACGAAATTAAAAAAATGTAATAAAAGCGCCAAGGAATATTTCCTTGGCGCTTTTTGGCGCTAAACATTGACTTTGTCTTTGTTTTCTATTATAATAAAATGTTGTAACAAAGAAAGGGGGACAGCCGATGGAAATGGTAAAACGCTTTTGCGCTTATTATCGACCCTATTTAAAGATTTTTACATTTGATATGCTTTGCGCACTTGGTGTTGCGCTTTGCAATCTCATTTATCCCAAACTCACGGGCGAGATAATTGACAAATTTATTCCAAATAAGCAAGTCAAATTTATTTTGATTTGGGCGGCGATTTTGGTAGTCCTTTATTTTGTGAAAAAACTAATGACTTTTTTCATTCAGGATTACGGCCATCGCATGGCGGCAATGATGCAGGCGGACATGCGCAGAGATTTGTTTGGACACATGCAAAAACTTCCGTTTACTTTCTATGATGATAATAAAACCGGCGCGCTTCTTTCGAGAATTGTCGGCGACCTTTTGGATGTATCCGAGCTTGCCCACCACGGCCCCGAGGACCTCTTTCTTTCGGCGGTGCTTCTTGTATGCTCATTTGTATTGATGGCGCAGGTTAATATTTGGCTTACATTGATTATTTTCGCATGCATTCCTTTCATGCTTATGTTTGCGCTTCACATGCGCAAAAAAATGGGCGTTGAATTCAAGGCAATGCGCGCGGTTAATGCCGAGATAAATGCAAGTATTGAAAACAGCCTCACGGGTATCAGGGTTACAAAGGCGTATGTTGCCCGCGAGTATGAAAATGAAAAGTTCGGCGCGGTAACCGATAAATATGTTAAAACCCGCAACCGTGCACTCAGCGCAATGGCACAGTTCCACAGCACATCCACTTGGCTTTTTGACTTGCTTAAACTTGTTGTGCTTGTCAGCGGCGGACTTTTTTGCATCTACGGCAAAATCACCCCCGGTGACTTTGCGGCATTCCTCATTTATGCAAATGTATTTGTTGACCCCATCAACCGACTTGTAAACTTTGTCGTGCAATTCCAAAACGGCGCAAGTGGCTTTGAGCGTTTTTGCGCGATTATGGACACCCCTGCCGAGCGCGATAGTGACGGTGCAAAACCCATTGAAAATGTCAAGGGTGCGATTGAGTTTGAAAATGTTTCGTTCCGCTATGGCGAGCACAAGAGCGTTTTGCAAAATCTTTCTTTCGGTGTGGCGGCAGGCAAAACGCTTGCACTTGTTGGCCCATCGGGCGGCGGCAAAACCACAATTTGCAACATCATCCCCCGCTTTTACGATATAGAGAGCGGCGCGGTTAAACTTGACGGCGTTGACATCCGCAACATCACCCTTGATTCGCTTAGAAGCAAGGTTGGTATTGTTTCGCAGGATGTGTTCCTCTTTGACTCCACGATCCGCGACAATATTTGTTACGGCTCAAAGGATGTAAACGAAGAGGAAATGATAGCGGCGGCAAAGCGCGCCAATATCCACGAATACATTATGTCGCTCCCCGACGGTTATGACACCGAGGTTGGTGAGCGCGGAGTTAAACTTTCAGGCGGCCAAAAACAGCGCGTTGCTATTGCGCGTGTGTTCCTCAAAAATCCGCCGATACTCATTTTAGACGAGGCTACAAGTGCACTTGACAATGCAACCGAACAGCAGATATCGGCAAGCCTTGATGAACTTTCTACGGGTAGAACAACCATAGTTGTTGCTCACCGCCTTTCAACTGTTAAAAAAGCCGATGAAATCATTGTTATGACCGATGACGGCATAAAGGAGCGCGGCAATCACGAAGCGCTTATGGAAATCGGCGGTATTTACAAAGAACTTTACGAATATCAATTCAGACAATAGGAGAAACTCATGTCTACTACAAAAACAGAACCCCGCGTGCTTCAAGGCACAATGGAACTTCTTCCTCCCGACCAGATTCTTTTCAACAGAATGTATGATACTATTCGCGAGGTGTATGAAAGCTTCGGCTTCCTTCCCCTTGATACCCCCGTGCTTGAGTATTCCAATGTACTCCTTGCAAAGGCGGGCGGCGAAACCGAAAAGCAGATTTACCGTTTTACCAAGGGCGATACCGACCTTTCCATGCGCTTTGACCTCACCGTTCCGCTTGCACGCTATGTAGCGCTTCACAAAAACGACCTTGTTTTCCCCTTTAAGCGTTACCAAATGGGCAAGGTTTACCGTGGCGAGCGTCCGCAAAAAGGCCGTTTCCGCGAATTTTATCAGTGCGACATTGACATTATCGGTGCAGAGGCGCTTGACCTTATGTACGATGCAGAAATGCCCGCTGTAATTTACAATGTATTTACCAAACTCAATTTTGGTGAGTTTGTAATCCGCATTAACAACCGTAAGGTGCTTAACGGTTTCTTCTCCTCGCTCGGCCTTGCTGACAAAATCGGCGACATCCTCCGCACCATTGATAAACTTGAGAAAATCGGTGCAGAAAAGGTTATGGCAGAGCTTGCAGAGTTTGGCGTAGACGGTGCATCCGCCGACAAGATTCTTGCATTTATCAACATCAAGGGTACAAACGCCGAGGTTATTGCGGCGCTCAAAGCCGTTGAGTGCGATGACGAAACATTCAAGTGCGGCGTCAGCGAACTTGAAACCGTTGTGAAGTATGCTTATATGTACGGTATTCCCGAAAAGAATATCGCAATTGACCTCACCATCGCGCGCGGTCTTGACTACTATACCGGTACTGTTTACGAAACCAAGATGGTTGACTATCCCGCACTTGGTAGCGTTTGCTCCGGTGGCAGATACGATAACCTCACAGGTTACTATACCGAGGATTCTCTCCCCGGCATCGGCATTTCCATCGGTCTTACCCGACTTTTCTCACAGCTCCGTAGCGAAAACATCATTTCCGATGATAAAAACAGCCTTGTGGATGTGCTTTTCATTCCGATGGATAAAAATCACATCGACTTTGTGCTTGAAAGCGCGGCAACTGTAAGAGCGGCAGGTCTTAATGTGGATGTTTACTGTCTTGACAAGGGCATGAAACCCAAGATGAAGTTTGCAAACCGCAGCGGCATTCCCTATGTTGCACTTGTTGGTGACAGCGAGGCCGAGGCGGGCAAGATTATGCTTAAAGACATGTTAAGCGGCGAGCAAGAGCTTCTCACCCCCGCAGAAGCTGCTGAAAAACTTGTTAAATAAAATGTAATAGAAAAAGCCTATCTCAAGTGAGATAGGCTTTTTGTGTGCTATTTAATAAAGTAAATTATATGTTTATACGATTAAAATTATGTTTTTGGGGCGGACACGCGCCGACCCAAAAACTCCTTAAAAACCGCACGCGGTCGAGCGTGGCGCGAGCGAACGGTTTTGTTAACACATGAAAATGCTTGCATTTTCATGTGAGAAAAACTTTAATTTACTTTTTACACGGTAATTCGCTGACCACAGCGCTTCCGAGAACAAGCACCGCACCAACCCAACCGAGTGGCGAAAGTACGGAATTGGGAATAAGGAGCACCGCCAAAATCACCGATGCAACCGGATCAATGTAACTGAGGAGCGCAACTGTTTGCGCGGGCAACTGTTTCATTGAGCCAAAGTACATGGTGTAAGCCATGCCGGTATGAATGATGCCGAGGATTGTCAAAAATGTTATGCTAAGGGGTGTGAAAACAACCGCGCCAAGGTTTTCGGCAAGGAATGTGTAGGGGATACAAACAGCGCCCGCTACAAATAGCTGAACAAGAGTTCTTTCCTCTGCGGTAACACCGTCAATAATTTTATTAAGGAGAATGTCGCCCGCATAAAGTGCCGCTGCACCTACGCCAAGGAGAATGCCAAGCAAGTGGTTTTTGCCGTCCATTGCTTCGCTACCCGCGTCACTACCAAATGTGACAAGTACAATTCCGACAAAAGCAATCAATGTGCAAATGAGTTTTGTAAGGGTGAGTTTTTCCTTTATGACCACCGAGGCACCGAGGATTACAAAAATCGGAGCCATGTAGTAACTGAGAGTTGCAATCGGCACGGTGGTAAACTTGTATGCTTCAAAAAGCAAAATCCAGTTTACACCAATCATTACGCCCGAAACTGCAAGCAAAAGAAAACTCTTTTTAATGGAGTTTTTAGAAATTGTCTTGCGTGTGATGAGCATTACCAAAAAGAGAAACGCCGCGCCGATAAGTCCGCGTGACATTGAAAGCAGACCCGAGGGCAGGGGAGTGTATTCTCTGAAAATACCGATAGTACCAAAGATAAGCATCGCCGCTATTACGCCAAGCGTTGCTTTTTTATTTTGCTGTTCCATAGTCATTCTTTCACAACTGTACAGTTGTTTATTCCATAGTATTTAAAGCATTCGATTGCTTCACTGTTTATTTTTTCGCCGCAAATTACCACGGGTACTGCGGGCGGGCAAGCAACGCTTGCACTTGCAAGCACTCTGCCAAGCGCATCGTTTACCGAAACTGTTTCATGCAGAGAAAATGTCGCTTTTCTTGCGGACATTACTTTTTCACATGCTGCAAATTTTGGCGCAGGAGCGAGAATTTCGCATCGTTTTTCAAGCGACAAAAGTGCCTTTTCGATTTTTTCAAGGTCGCCGACTTCATTTGACAGCATCAAAACCGTGTAGTCGGGGTCGCAAAATTCGCAAACAATGCCGCATTTTTCAAGATGATCTGCCACCTCTGTGCCAAGATACCCGTATTTTTTTGCATCAATTGTAATTTTCAGCGCCTCGTCTTCGACAAGAGTGAGTCCGTGCACTTTAAGCGAATTTTTCAGCAAAGAAACTTTTTTGGTAAAGGCGCAAAGGTTTTGCGCGTGTCCGTTTGCGATATATTTGTTGCAAAGGTCAAGGGATTGCAAAATTAGGTATGACGGACTTGTGGAGCCGAAAAGCGCAAGGGCGTTTTTGACCTCGGTGGCACAAAAACCGCTTGCAACATGCAAATACGCGCCACCCGTCAAAACGGGCAGAGTTTTGTGTGCAGAGTCACAGCACAAATCTGCGCCAAGGTCAATTGGGTGAAGCGAATTTTTAAGAAATTTGAGGTACGCGCCGTGCG
>JAZQWE010000303.1:0-6342 GCA_045632225.1 Eubacteriales bacterium
CAATATCTCTCCAGTCAAAGAGTACGCCGAGGGGGAAGTTATAATGGTCTTTCGCAAGTCTTGCAAACACCTCGGGAGCCTCGGAAGGATGGTGAATTTCGCTGATGATGGACTTAATGTCAATTCTGCCTGCGAGTGCAAGGTCCATAATGCAAAGGCAGTCATCCTCCATTGTCCAGTGGCCGGGATAGGACTCAACCTTAGGACGAACAAAGTTGTGTGCACCGATAAGCTTTACGCCGGGCTTGTGAACTTCGCTATAGTAGTCAATGTTCATTTCGGAAACGCGAGTACAGCCGTTAAGTGCGATTGAGCCTTGAGGAGCAACAATCTTGAGCGCCTGCTCAAGAGCAACGGATGCGCCGGTAACTTCAACAATGGACTTTACGCCCTTGCCGCCGGTAACCTTTTTAACCTGTTCGATATAATCGGGAGCCGCGGGGTCAAAAGCATAGTCAGCACCGAGTTTGAGCGCAAGGTTTCTGCGATTTTCGTTCAAATCTGCAACGATGAGGGGGCATGCGCCGGATGCTTTTGCAAATTCCATTGCAAACATACCGAGAAGTCCAAGACCGATAATCATTGCAGAGTGACCAAGTTCGATATTGAGCTTGCGGACAGCGCCAAGACCCATTGCAGCGATAATGGGAAGAGCTGCTTCTTTGGAATGAAGTCCTTCCGGAACTGCAAAAATCTTGTTTGCCTTTACCTTATTGTAGTTTGTATGACAGCCGTGATAAACGATTACACGGTCGCCAACCTTAAACTTCTTAAACTTTTCGCCAACCGCTACAACTCTACCTACAGAGGAGTAGCCGCATGCCTTGGGCCACTTGTCGCCGCTGGGGAGGTTGGGAGTGCCCATAAGATTTGCGTACTCGGTACCTGCGCTGACTGCGCTGAACTCGGTTTTTACAAGCGCTTCATCTTCAGCCATGTCCTTAACTTCATTGTCAAGATACTCTGCAACGCCTGCAGAAGTAAAAAGTATTTGCTTGCGAATCATTGTAATTACCTCTTTATGATTTAAAATTTAAATATAATACTGTGATAAAAATGCCATAACAAGGGGCACGGTTACAAGTGCGAGAATATAAGAAATCAAGCACATTCTTGCATTTTCTGTACTGTCACGGCCGCTTGCTTCAACAAAGATAACCGCGTTAAGACCAATGGGCATTGCCGCAATGAAAAGCGGGATTATCATAAGTTCGCCGGGGATATTTATAAATGTTCTCAAAAGCAAGAGTGCGCCGATAAATACAAGCGGAATAACAACAAGTCTTACAACGCTGACCGCATAAGCACGCGCAGAGGTGAAAATCTGCTTAAAGTTAAGCGAGCCAAGCACAAAACCTGTCATAAGCATTGCCACAGGTGACATACAACCCTTGAGTGCGCCGGTCATGCTTGTAACAACGGTGGGAAGTTTCACACCGGTAAGTCCCACGATAACACCGAGCGCAAGCGCGCAAAGGATGGGGTACATCTTGGGAGGGATGGTGAGTTTTTTCGACTTTCCGTCGTTGGAAAGCAAAATTGCACCGTATGTATAAATTGCAAATGTAAAAGGAACCGCAAACAAAATCATTGATGTGAGCATTCCCGAGCCAAATACGCCCTCGATTACGGGATAACCTACATATCCGTAGTTTGCAAATGCAAACATATACATATATGTTCCGCGCTCATCCGCAGGTCTGCCTTTTGAAAAAATCTTTGTAAAAACAAAGGAAACTGCCAATGTGGAAGCGAGAAAAGCAGCACCGCTGAGCACGGTAACCGAATAGGTTGTCATCTTTTCAATTTGCACATTGGTGGAAAGATTGTTAAAAATAAGTGCGGGGAGAAACACAAATGTTTCAAGCAAGGAAAGGCTTTTTGCTGTATTTTCGGGCAAAAGTTTTGAGCGTCTTAAAATAAAACCGATGCCGATATAAAGCAAAATCATCAAAATCTGGGTTGCCGCTCTTGTGAAATATTCATACATCGGAGAGGCGGTAACTGTGTTTATAAATTCTGTCATTTCAGCGTGAGAACAACCTTTCCGATATTTTCGCCACGCTCAAGAATGCCGTGAGCCTCAATTGCATCTGCCATGGGGAGAACCTTGTAAACAGAGGGTTTGATTGTGCCGTTTTCAAGGAAGGGCCAAACCTTTTCTACAAGTTCGCTTAACAAATCCGCTTTCTCCTGAACGCTTCTCTTGCGGAGCATGCTACCTACAAGGTGCAAGCCACGGGTGAGAAGAGGACGGAGCCATACATTTGTTTCAACACCCGCAAGTGTGGAAATTACTACCCAATAGCCACCCTCTGCCATGTACTGCATGCACTTTCCGAGAGTGTCACCGCAAAGACAGTCCATTGCAACATTAACGGGTTCGCCCTTTTCGTCAAGTTCCTTGAATACATCCTCAAGTTTGGTAACAGATGTGTCAACAACAATGTCAGCACCAAGGTGAGCGATGTTCTTTGCGATTTCGGCACTAAGAACACTTGTCACAACCTTTGCGCCAAATGCCTTTGCCATAGGAATTGCTACACTTGCAAGACCGGATGCACCTGCGGCAATATAAATTGTCTGTCCTGCTTTGAGATGTCCTTCATAGAAAAGGTTGAGATAGGAAGTTGCATACGCCTCGGGAAGAGAGGATGCCTCTGCCATGCTCATTCCCTTCGGAACGGGCATCACCATGTTATAAGGAACTGCGCAGTATTCGGCATATCCGCCGCCGCCAAGAAGTGCGCAAACTTCGTCGCCGATTTTAAAGGAGGACTTTTCTTTTGCAACAGCACCCATTTCTTTTACGGTACCCGCAACTTCAAGGCCCATCCATTCAGGCCAGCCCTTGGGGCTTGGGTACTTACCTACACGCTGAAGAAGGTCAGCGCGGTTAAGTGCCGCCGCCTCAACCTCGATGATAATGGTTTCGTCATTACACACGGGGTCTGCAACATCAGACCAAACTAAATTCTGTTTTTCGTCTACAAGCATTGCTTTCATAATTTTATACCTCAATTCACATATACTATATCGCCGTTTATGGCGGTGAGAACACATTTATATCCGATATTGCCGCTTGCTGTATTGCCAGCCGCATCGGTAAAGGAGAAGGTTTCACCCTTGCATTCGGTGTCAAAAATTGCAAAAGTAGCATCGCCGCCAACGCTGAGTCTGCCCCAATCGTCTTTGCCCATTGCTTTAGCCGCGTTGGTAGTAACGCATTTAAGAATGTCTTCTTCTTTCATGCCGAGGTGCTTGAAAACACCCATGCAAGTGCTAAGACCGTAGCGACCGCCGCGAACGAAGGCGCTGAGTCTTGTAACATCGGTACTGATTGTATCGGGAATTGCGCCTGCTTCAATTGCTTTTTTAAGCACAGCAAAATCGGTGTGAACATGACCTGCCATGCCGGCGTCCACAACAATTCCCTTTTCTTTTGCGGCAAAAACAGCCTTAAAGCCGTCAACATCGGATGTGTTTTCACCACCGTGGTACACATGTGTCCAAATGTCGCCCTTTTTCAATGTGTTAACAACATCCATCATTGATACGGGAGAACCGGTTGTGTGCACCATTATCTTGTAGTTATGGCTTTCTGCATACTCGCAAACTTTTTGCAAAAGTCCAATACTTTTAACATTTTTGGAGGAGGTGTCAAAATAAACCTTGAGTCCTGCAAAATAGTCGCCGTAACGCTCTCGAAGCTCGTCAATGTTTTCAAATGACGGAACATCATCTTCAACTTTAATTGCAACAAACACAGCGGATTTAATTGAAAGAGTGTCGAGATATGCGCTGTCACCTCTGCAAGCGCCGCCGTCAACCGCCGCTGTAACTCCAAAAGGAATTGTGCAAAGAGAAATGTCCGTGCCAAAAGTTGTATTTGATATGTTTTTAAGATGTGTATGTATATCGACGAGTCCCGGAGTGATGAGTTTGCCGCTTACATCAATAATTTCAGCATCGTCTGCAGTAAATGTGCCGCCAAGCGAAACTATCTTTTTACCAAAGAATGCAAGGTCACCCTCATGGAACTTTTCGCCATCCCAAATTCGTGCATTTTTAAAAATCACATGATTTCTATATACGCCCATTTAAGGAAAATCCCCTTTCTTTAATTGCATACATTTACATTTTGATACAAAGAGGGATAAAAGTAAATAGCACATACGATATTTTTTAACCAAAATGATAAAATTTATCGCAAAAAAACACCCTTGCCGAATTTTTAGGCAAGGGTGTTTTTTAATTACTTATTTTTCTCCATGCGCTTTGCAAAACGAGCGTCGGCAAGATCTGCAAACTGCTGAATAATCTTAATTTCCTTTGCGATGTACGGTCTGCCGTTGAAACGGTAGAGGTCATGCTGGAATTTAGTAAGGTCGTGAGGACCTGCGTAGTCGGGATCCTCAATTTCCTTATTATATACACCCCAAGGTTCGTATGTCTGAGAGAAGCCCTGAATAAGACCCCAATGGTAGGAACCAACTTCTTCGAGATAGAAGAGCGGGAAAATCTCATCAACATTGTTATGGGTGATACGGTTGAGCCACTCGTTATTGATAACGGGTCTGCCCCAATCCTCTTTAAGTTTTTCGATAAGACGAACCATTGTCTGGAAAGAGCCATAGTAATGGAATGTGATGATATCGGAAAGTTCAAGAGCACGCTTCTGCGCGGGGGTAGAAGGCTCAAGGTCTGCGGGATTGTATGCCCAAACATCAGCGGTAAGAGGCTGAATGGGGTCATGTGAACGAATAATTTCAAAGCACTTTTCCATCATGGGCACAGAGAGATCGCCTCTTCTGCCGTTGGAAATTTCGTTCCATACATCCCAAATCTGAATGCGGTCATCCTTTGCATATTTTGCGGAAATTTCATCCACCATTTCAAAGAAATGAGGCTGCATATCAGGTTCGTCGGGAACCATGTAACCGTGAGTAGTGTAGCCGCCTGCGTGAGGGCCACGGAAAATACCGCTGTGGTAACCCCAGTCAACATTCTGTTCGCCGAATTTTGCGGGAATAAAGAGTTCCTTAGGTACTGTACAGTCGTTACCGATTGTAAGCATTACCTTGAGGCCGTATTTATCCGCAAGGGTAATATATTCTTCAAGATTTGACATAAAGCTGTCATGCTCATAATACCAAACTTCAAACTGAATAATAGCACGAACCGCATTGAGTTTTGTCTTTTGCGCGAGTTCAAACTCATATTCAACCTGCTTGATTACTTCATCATGCTTATAAGCCTGCCACATGGCAATACGGTTTACACAGTTGGAAGGATAGCCGTTAAAGCCACGAATCCAAGGCTGTTTGTTATACCATTCCCATGCTTGTTCTTTTGTCCATTGTTCTAACATAGTTTTGTCCCCTTTTACAGAATATAGTCGAGTTTGCAACTATTGATATTATTGTACCACAGTTAAATACGGATTTACAAGTACAATAACAGCGTTAAAAATTACATAAAATTTGTATTTTCAAATTAAACAAACACCTTTTCGCCGCCTTCTTCAGCCTTTTCAATTGCAAAAAGCAATTTTTCGCTTTGAATATATCTCGCAATGCTCTGTGCCATTTCTGTACGGTTAGTTACGCCAAGCGCCTCTTTCATTTGCTGAACGCGATATTTTACCGCGCCGGATGAAAGAAAGCACATCTCGCTCATTCGCTCATAACTGTATCCCAAAAGCAATCCGTACATAAGTTTCAAATTTGTCAAATCGCAATTTGCCAGCACGCTGTCAAGCCTTCCAATAGCGCCTTGATTTGCATTTAACGGCAAAGTTTCGGGCATTGGATATCTACCGCTACCGCTTGTACTTCCCCGCTCTTTAAAATCGCACTTAACGCGAATCATCACCGTTGACCAATCGTATTTCAGTCTGAGCACATGCGCCTCTACCATTGCCTTTCCGCATGCATAAAACCCCGTGGAAATAGTGGTAATACCATCGCCGTACATGCGTGCAAGTATAGTGTCACCGTGGCTGATTATATACAATGACGGGTCATATTCGCCGCGCGCCTTTAAATATTCTATTAAAGCAACCGCCTGATAATCATTGGTGCAGACAACCGCGTCAAAGTTACACCGAACTTTTGCAAAATCCTCAAAGCTTTGCAAAAGTCCGCCTTTATCATAAAAAATGCTATGCTCGTTTTCCGAAACATGGCGCGCGAGCATTTGTACTTTATTGCGCCCTGCGGCAGAGTTTTCGGATGTTCCGAGAAGTGCAATGCGACGCTTTCCGCGCCCATGCAAAAACTCAACAAGTTCTTTGGTCGCGCTGTCAACATCGCCGCAAACCTGACTGAAAACACGCGAGAA
>JAZQWE010000304.1:0-18636 GCA_045632225.1 Eubacteriales bacterium
CTTCCTAAGACCGCTTGGCCTCCGACTTAGGCCTGTGCCGCTACCGCGAACAGTTACGGGAATGGTGCGCGCGTATGCATGCTTCATGATTTTTGAGATTTCCTCGGTGGTTTGCACTCTCACAAGCACATCGGGCATGCGGGAGATGCCGCCGAGTTCGTCATGGCTGTAGTCGGGCGAAATTTCTTTGCCGTAGAGCACTCTTGCATCACCGACTATGGAGCGGAGGACGGCAAGGTCGCTTTCGTTTATAACATTATACATTTGCTCTGTCCTCCTTTATCTTTTCAATGATGGTGGGTACAATTTCGTTAAGGTCGCCGACAATGCCGTAGTGTGCAACATCGAAGATGGGGGCATTTTTGTCGGAGTTGATTGCGATAATGCAATCCGAGGACTTCATGCCTGCGGCAAACTGAACAGCGCCCGAAATGCCAAGGCAAATAATGAGTTTGGGTTTAACCGTTCTGCCTGAAAGACCAATCTGATGCTTTGCATCAAAGACATTTTCTTCGGCAAGGGGGCGAGTGCAAGCCATAACGCCGCCAAGGAGGTCGCAGAGTTCTTTTGCCATTGCGCGCTGGCTTTCGCCTGAGGCACCGCGTCCCACAGCAACGATAACATCCGCTTCGGAAATGTCAATATCCTTGGGCTTTTCTGTCTTTTCAAGGATTTCAATCGCGCTTGCGAGTGCGCTCTTTTCAATCTGCATGATTTCGATTTCACCGCTTTCGGTGTCAGAAGGCTTGGGCTCTGCAAAAACCTTGTAGCGCACCGTGCAGAACTGTGGGCGGTTTGAGGGCGAGATAATCTGCGCCATGATGTTGCCGCCAAACGCGGGACGGATTTGCACAAGGTCGGTATTATCCTTCATTTCAAGCACGGTGCAATCGGCGGTAAGACCCGCGCGACAACGCGCGGCAACTCTCGGCGCAAGCTGACGGCCGAGGTTGGTAGCGCCAACCATAATGCTTGACGGTTTTACTTTGTCAATAAAATCATAGAATGCGGCGGTGTAAGGCTCAATTCTAAAGTCCTCAAGCGCCTCGTCCTCGTATACGAAAACCTTGTCAACGCCATAGCGGAGGAGTTTTTTTGCACTCTTTGCCGCATCTTTGCCGATGATGAGCGCGTATACGGGGTGGTTAATTTTATTGGCGAGTTCTTTTGCCTTGCCAATGAGTTCGTATGTAACGCGGTGAATGTTTTCACCCTCGTGGTCAACATAAACGCAAATGCCGCGCCAAAGCGACTTGTCAACGGTCGGTGCAACCTCATCCTCAACAAACTCAACAACGCCCGCAGGGCCTTTTTTAATGCAGAGTTTGCACATTTTACATGCAGAGGAGATGTCAATTGCCTTGCCGTCATAGGAGATTGCGCCAAATGGGCAAACCTTTACAAGCGCCGCCGCGTTTTCGGCATTGACGAGATTCTGATTAACTTTAAGCTGTCCCATGTCAATACCTCCTTAAATAAGTTTGCGGCTTTTCAGCACATCGAAAATGCCCGCCGCCTGAGCCTTTGCATCGCCCGTGATGGAATGTTTTTCGGTATTCTTTTCGGGCGGAAAAATGCGCTCAACCTGAGTTGCAGAACCGTTCAAACCGTAGTGATTTGCGTCCTGATCTTCAAATTCCGCAAAAGAAATAAATCTCACCATGTCATCGGTAACGGTCTTTTGCACCTTGTAAGAGGGCAATCGGGGGGAGTTTATATCGTTGTCAACGGAGATAAGGCAGGGGAGCGCGATGGACTCTTTAACAACGATGTTGTCAAGCGAAACGGTGAGGTAAACCTTGCCGTCTTTGACATCGTCAACGGAGAGAACATTGGCAACGCAAGGGATGCCGAGGTATTCGGAAACCTCTGCGCCAACCTGAGCGGTGTCACCGTCGGTTGTCTGCTTGCCGCAGACGATAAGGTCAAAATCGCCCACTTTTTTAATACCTTGTGAAATTGTGTACGCGGTTGCAAGTACATCCGCGCCCGCAAATTTGCGGTCGGAAAGCACGGTGCCGCATTTTGCACCCATGCAAATAGATTCGGTGATTATAGATTTAGCCTGCGGAGGTCCCATGGTGATGGTTTGCACCTCGCCGCCGTATTTTTCTGTTAAAGACAACGCCACCTCAAGGCCGTAAAGGTCATACGGATTCATTTTACTGGCAACGCCGTCGCGCTTAAGAACGCCTGTTACCGGATCAACCTCAACATTGCTTGAACCGGGAACTTGTTTGATACAAACAAGAATATTCAAAAGTCGCACCTCCTAAAATAATACTTTACCACAGTAGTATAGCAGAAAAACAGCGGCATTTCAATAACTTTGCGCATTTTTTTGTGATATTTTCACAGTTTGTTGCAAAAATATTGTTATTTTTTTAGCAATGTCAAATAATGAACATTTTCACGCACTCTTTTATCAAAAAATGCATATTTTATCTTGGGAGGTGTAGTTATGCTTGTTGAGAGAAGATATAACAGAGAAAATGCACTTGCGTATGCAAGGCGATGGGCGTTTGAGCGAAATCCGCTCTTTTACAATTACACAGGGCAAGGCGGCGATTGCACAAATTTTGTGTCGCAATGCCTTTTGGCGGGGAGTTGTCAGATGAATTTTACACCTGTTTTCGGGTGGTTTTATCTTGACAGCGACACACGCACGGCATCGTGGACGGGTGTGGAGTTTTTTTACAATTTCATCGTCGGTAACACGGGTGTTGGGCCTTTCGGCACGGAGGTTTTTGAAAGCGGGGTAGAGGTCGGCGATGTGGTACAGCTTGCAAATGATAGCGGCGACTATTATCACACGCTTTTTATCAGCGGATTTTCCGAGGATGGCGGCATATTGGTTGCGGCGCATTCCGACGATGCGCTTGACCGCCCGCTGTCAAGTTATAATTTTGCCACAGCAAGGTTTATACATATAGACGGTGTGCGTTTTGAGATAGAGTTCCGCTCGGATAAATGTTTTTATGCCCTTATAAACGGCGAGGCCATTGTGACATGAACGGCATACTTACGGATGCCTACACTTCATCTGTCGCCAAAGGCGACACCTTCCCCTTGAGGGGCACTTGAAAATGCTTGCATTTTCAAGTGAGGAAACCTTTAATTTTTATCGCAAGGAATGTGCCCGAGTTTTGGTTGACGGGAAAGCGACAAGATGTTACAATATAGGAAAATATACAGATGGGGGCATATTCATGAAAAAGATTTTTGCTTTGTTTTTGATACTTGCTTTGGTATTTTCTGCGGCTGTTGTTACTGTGGCGGCATTTGACGACGCGGTGTATCTCAGTACCAGCACGGGAAGTGATGATAATGACGCATCTTCACCCCAAACGCCCAAAAAGACATGGGGTGCTTTTAACGGCGATGGCGTAATCAGCTTGCTTCGTGATGGCGGTACGATGGTTGTTGTCGGAAAGTCCTATCTTGGCGGCGATTATCAAATTCCCAAAATGAGAGGCCCGCTTACAATTACCTCTGTTTGGAACGGTGTGGATTATAAAAATCCCGAACCTAAGAATAACCCCGCTTGCGCATTCAAAATGGCGGGCGGCTCAAATTTGACTATTGTCGGAGAAGTAACCTTTGATAATATCATCCTTTTTCAAGAGGCTGCTCAAAACACAATGGTTGTTAAGGACGGCGGCCGTTTGACAATTACCGATACGGTAGTTTGCATGTCAAATAAAGCGTATTTTTGGAATATCGTAGTAGAAGAAGGCGGAGAAGCCGTAGTAAACGGCGGCACTTTCTCAAAAATCAGCGGAGAGGGCAAGATTACGGTGGCGGATACGGTTACCGTGCTTGATAAACCAAAGACCGAGGGCCCCGAAAACGGAGATGTAACAGTTGTTTTTCACAACTCCGGTTCAACTGATGAAAATGACGGTCTTACACCTTCAACACCTAAAAAGTCACTCGGTTCGCTGACAAGCGGACTTGTAGGAATGATACCGCGCGGCGGCACGATTGTCACCGTAGGTAAATCCTATATAGGAAAGGACTTTATTTTCCCCGTAACATCCGGCCCGATTACATTTACATCGGTATGGGATGGCGTGGATTATAAAAATGCCGAGCCCAAAACCAATCCGACATGCGCATTCAAGATGGCGAGCGGAGCAACGCTCACCGTGCACAGCGACTTGATTTTTGATGATATTATTCTCTTTCAGGAGAACGCTCAAAACACCATTTATATGATGGGTGGTACATTGATTGTAACCGATACGGTTTTGTTTATGACAAAGCCCGGCAACGACTACCACTACAAATTGATTGTTGACCCCGGTGCTACTGCAATTCTTTCCAAAGCGGCGATGGAGAATTTTACAATTGAAAATCGCGGCGGCGAGATTATTGCGGCATACGAGCAAACCGTTGTAAAATTGCAGATTGGTAACAAGGTCGGTTATATCAATGATGAGGCGCAGACATTGGATGCGGCACCCGTTATCAAAAACGGCTCTACCATGCTTCCCATTAGATTTGTTGCAACGGCATTTGGCGCAGAGGTCGGCTGGGATGGCGCAACAAGCTCGGTTACTGTAACTACGGCAACCACCAAACTTGAACTTAAAGTCGGAAGTACGGTGGCAAAACTCAACGGTGAGGAAAAGACACTCACAGCGGCATCGTTTATTGAAAACGGCCGCACATACCTCCCCGTGCGCTTTGTGGCTGAAGCGCTCGGCGCAAATGTTGAGTGGGACGGCGCAACTTCCACCGCAACTCTTACAAAATGATAAAAAAGTGCATAATCGCATTTGCGAATTAGAACTTTTTTACAGTTATCGGTATTTACTTTATCAGGGAGAGCAAAATTTCTTTCATTATATCTTTGGTGGGAGCGGCGTTGATTAAGCCGCGTGCGCTTGCGGCACCCGGGATGTCATGGATATAGTGCGACATTATCTTGCGCGCCTCGGGGATGGCAAACTGTTCCTCTTTAAACTCACAAACAAGGTCAAGGTGGTGCATTGCCTCGGCAATTACTTGCTCGGTTGTGGGGGGAGTGTACTCCCTGCCATCAAAAAACGCGGTGAGTTCGTCAAAAATCCAAGGATTGCCCATTGCGCCGCGCGCAATCATTATGCCGTCGCAACCCGTTTTTGCAAGCATTTCTTTTGCCGCCTTTGCGGAAAATATATCTCCGTTGCCCACAACGGGGATTTTAACCGCGTTTTTAACAGCTGCGATTATATCAAGGTCGGCTTTGCCGCTGTACATCTGTGCGCGTGTGCGACCGTGCACGCAAATCATTGAAGCGCCCGCCGCCTCAAGCGCCTTTGCCATTTCGGGGGCGTTTTTGTTTTGCTCGTCAAATCCCGCGCGAATTTTGACAGTTACGGGCAGTTTAACCGCTTTAACCGTTTCGCTCACTATCTTTGCGGCAAGGGGAATGTCGCGCATAAGGGCACTACCTTCTCCGTTGGAAACGATTTTTTTAACGGGGCACCCCATGTTGATGTCGATTGCCGCGGGGATTTTTACATAGTCGGCAAGGGTTCCGTCTGAAATGCGGCGCGCCGCCTCGCTCACAAAATCGGGGCGTGAGCCAAAAAGTTGAAGCGCCATTGGCGATTCTTCTTCTCCGAATTCGCAGAGTTTGGGCGTTTTTTTGTCGCCGTAGCAAATTGCCGCGGCGCTCACCATTTCGCTGCACAAATACTCTGCACCGTGCGCCTTTGAAATTATGCGAAAGGCGCGGTCGCTAACTCCCGCAAGCGGCGCAAGGCAAAGTCCGTGCGGAATGTTGATTGATTGTATCTTCATAAAAAATCCTTTATTGTTAGTATGTAAATAATACCATTTTTGGCTTTGCGTGTCAACTTTTTTGCCATATATTTAGGACTATTCAACCAATCGCCACACATGGTAAAATAGTAGCATGAAAGGAAAGGAGGCATTATGAAAAACTTAAACGGAATTTTAGCCGCTTTGACGCTTACGGCAACACTTGCAATCGGTGCCACCGCCGCAGACGGCGGCATTGTAGATGTTGATACCCGCCTTAATGTGCGCTCTATGCCAAGCACCTCTGCGGCGGTAAAAGCAAAACTGTGGGATGGGCAGGTGATAACCCTGCACGAAAAAAGCGGCGATTTCTTTTATGCGGAGTATGCTCCGAATTCATTTGGTTATGTATCGGCTGATTATGTAAAGGAACTTGGCCTTGAGAGTGCCACGGTTACGCTGTCATACGGTACGCTAAATGTACGCGAGGGCGCTTCTACTTCTACAAAGGTTAAAGACAGCTTGAAAAACGGCGACAGCGTGCTGATTCTCGGCACATACGGCGATTTTTGCAAGATTTTATATAAGGGCAACACCGTTGGATATGCGGCAAAGGCATATTTGAGCGTTGGCAAGGGTGACAGAAAGGCGATTTCGCTTTCGGTACCGTCCTACAAGCAACAAAATTATTCTTCGTTGCGCTTGCCCGGCTCGGGCGAGTCGGTTGCAACGCACGGCTGTGCAGTAACATCGCTTGCCATGACCGAGAGTTTTCGCACGGGCAAAACCGTAACGCCGAAAACCGTTATTACAAATGAAAAGTTTACATCAAACGGTGCACTCTATTGGCCAAGCGTGTATACATACGGCGGAAGTAGCCTTGCGGCGGTATATGATAAACTCGCGGCGGGCAAACCCGTTATTGTCCATGTGAAAAAATCGAGCGGTTCGGCGCATTTTGCCGTTATTTACGGCTTTAGCGGCGGCGACCTTGCCGAAAAGAATTTTAAAATACTTGACCCCGGTTCCACCACTCGCAAAACTCTTGCAGATTTGTATAAGGATTACCCCGTGTTTGTAAAAACGCTCAGTTATTGATTTATCTTTTTATCCTCCCTTGCATATAATGGTAACAAAACCTTTTGGGAGGGGTATGAGTGAACATTGATAAAAAATTACTTTCAGAACTTGCAAATCTTGATGATAAAACGCTGATGAGTGCAATTAGGATGGTGGCAATGTCGGGTGGAATTGACATTGGCAAAGAGCCGCTCGATGCTTCCCGTCTTGCCGCGTTGCGTGAGGCGATGAGAAGTGCAACCGATGCGGATTTGGCAAATGCCAAAAAACTTTTTGACGGGTATAAAAAGCAATGAGTGAACAAAATTTAAACGATATTTTGTCGGGCGGCGGACTTTCGTCGCTGTTGCAAAATCCTGATATTGCCGCAAAACTCCCACGCATAATGGAGGCGCTTGGCCCCGTGATGGCTGAAATGCGTGAGGAAAACAAGGCACAGCAACCGCAATCCGAAGCGCCGCAAAATCCGCCCGCTGTGCCTGCGCTTGGCGGCGGTAAAAACAAAAACAGCGCGCGCAGATGCGCATTGCTCAAGGCTCTTGAGCCGTATTTATCGGAAAATCGCAGAGAGGCAATGGAGTATATCATAAAAGTTACCTCGCTGATTGACCTTTTGTCGGAGGTGATGTAATTGTATGTCAGCGTGCCAAAAAACTACAGCGGTGTTGCGTTTTCAAATGAGCGAAACATGAAAGCGCCTCCGACATTGCCACACACTCCCCACAATCCGCCCCCGTGCAAAAGCGAAAGTTGCGAAAAATGCAATGTTAAAGAAAAAAATCCGTTGTCATGCCTTTTTGAGGCATTTCGCTCGCGCGGCAAAAGCGGTCTTGATACCGATGATTTTTTGTTGCTTGGACTAATCGCGCTCCTTATCAATAAAGAGGGCAACGAGGATATTGTTTTAATCCTTGCAATGCTTTTGCTTATGTGAATTGTAGGTTAGCGGTGTAATTTCAATGAAACACTGTAGGGGGCGGTGCCATCACACGCCCCGCATGAACCGCGGTTAAAAACGGGATGTCCGGGGGCCATCCCCTACGGATTTGCGAAACATATTTTACACAACAAAACAAAAAGCGACGGTCAAGCCGTCGCTTTTTAGGTTTATTTCGTTTCTTTTGATTTTATTTCGCCGTCTTTTTCTATTTCGGTAATGTGTTTAAGCAAAACATATTCGATATAGTTAGTCATTGAGCGGTGCTCGTTTGTTGCAAGAATTCCAATTTTGTCAAAAACCTCGTCTTGCAAACGCAAAGTAAAAACTCGCTTGTCGGTAGCCATATCTTCCTCCAAAAGCCTTTTTGTTAATTGTAAAACTTTTTGAAGAAAAATTATACAGCCACTTGACATTATAGTGACATCACTTTATTATATATATGAACTAAAAGTGCTATAGTGCCGCCAAAAACAAAAAGCGACGGTCAAGCCGTCGCTTTTTAAATCAATAGTTTTCTTTTCTAACTTCGAAATAGCTCTGGGGATGAGCGCAAACAGGGCAAACCTGGGGAGCTTTCTTACCCATTACAAGGTGACCGCAGTTGCGGCATTCCCACATGGTTTCTTCAGCCTTTTCAAAAACCTGCTGCATTTCAACATTGTTGAGAAGCGCGCGGTATCTTTCCTCGTGGGTTTTTTCGATAGCGGCTACAAGGCGGAACTTTGCTGCAAGGGCCTTAAAGCCCTCTGCCTCTGCTTCTTCAGCAAATGTTGCATACATGTCGGTCCATTCGTAGTTTTCGCCCTCTGCAGCGGAAAGAAGATTCTGTGCGGTGTTGCCGAGTTCGCCGAGTTCCTTGAACCACATTTTTGCATGTTCTTTTTCGTTGTCAGCGGTCTGCTGGAAAATAGCGGCTATCTGCTCGTAGCCTTCCTTCTTAGCAACGCTTGCAAAATAGGTATACTTGTTTCTTGCCTGGCTTTCACCTGCGAAAGCAGCCATAAGATTTTTTTCGGTCTTTGAGCCTTTGAGTTCCATAATTTATCTCCTTTAAAAATAAGAATTATTCCTATCTGTGATTATTATACATAACTTAATATGTTCTGTCAATAGATTTTTTAAAATTTTTTTAAAAATCTGCGGCTATATTTACAACGGGTATTCCCTTGGAATTTGCATACAAAACCGTTTGGCGTGTGCCGCTTGATTTGGAGCTTAAAAGATAGCAAATGCAAGCTGAACTTGCATCCACAAGTGCACGGTTTCGCTTTTGCATACAGCCTACATGATATGTTTCGGAGGTGTAAATAACCTCGTCGGCACGGCCGAGAATACCGTTGTAGAGTTTTACATCGTACTCGCCCCATTTTGCGGTCTGATCTTTGCAAGGGAGAATCAGCAAAAGATTTACATCAAATCCGCGCTTTTTAAGCGAGAGAATATACATTGCGGCAAAGGTGTCAAATCCTATCGCGCCGCCGCATGCAAAATATTTGTATCCGTTTTCGATAAGTCGCATTACCATTGGCTCAATGCGCTTAACCATTTCGCTAAACGGCATGGCAGAAATATCTCTGTGCCCCGTAAAACAGCATGTGTTATCTCTTGTTCTCATCCCACAACCTCTTTGCTTTAAGCACGGCAACCTGAGTTTTTGCATCGGGAATTTTGCCGTTCATAACCATGTCACAGAGCGTATCAAGCGGAATTTTTTCAACTGTCAAAAATTCGTCCTCGTCAAGGTGTTGCTCTTCGTCCGCTTTTGTGAGTCCCTCGACAAGATACATCCATATTACCTCGTCAACAAAGGCGGGGGTGGTGTAAAGCTCGCCGAGCAAAGTGAATTTCTCAGCGGTATAACCGGTTTCCTCAAAAAGTTCGCGCTTTGCCGCCTCAAGCGGGTCTTCATTCTTTGAGTCGAGTTTGCCCGCTGGGATTTCAAGCAAAACCTTTGCATGGGGATAGCGGAATTGGCGCTCAACAAGCACATCTCCGTTTTCAAAAATCGGAATCATGCATACAGCGCCCACATGTCTAACCACCTCGCGCACACTTTCATGTCCGTTTGGGAGTTTTACACGGTCGCGAATGAGGTGAACCACAACGCCGTCGAAAATTTCTTCGCCGTCGATTCTTTCTTCATTTAAATTATTATATATGTTTTCCATTTTTTCACCAAACTTTCATTGTCACTAAAAAAAGTATAGCATGAAAGCGTAGGCTTTTCAAGAAAATAATGTCAATTTTTGTTTTCGGCGCGGCGTAGTTCAATATCAAACAAAAGTCCGCCCGCAACCGACAGCGCTACGGCGGCGACAGCGTTTTCAATTGCCTCATATATTAAAAATGGGGATGCATTATCGGCAAAGGCGGCAAAAGACAGGGAATATGTAAAAATTATCGCGATGCAGATGTAAAAAAGCGAGCGCGTTTGGCGTTTGGGGTGTAAAAGAGGGCGTTTTTGCACCGTTTTGTCCTCCTTAATATTTATTATTGATTTATAAAGTCAATATAATATTAACATATTTAATCTCGGTATGTCTTGGTGTAATCTTTGTCGAAAAATGTAGAATTTTCAAGTTTTCTAACCAATCGGTAAAAAAACGGCAATATTCCCGAAAAACCGTCAAAAAGCGGGGAGTTTATACTGAAATACGGTTATTTTGCCCCTATTTTCCCATAAAGCGCCCTCAAACGGGGCGCTTTTTCCACATTCAAACGAAAAACTGCACAAAGAAAAATGCCGCAATCACGGCAATTTGCCAAAAAAGCGGCATTTATGCACAAAAACTGTGGAAATGTTTTGTGCGGTCAGTCGGTTTTTAAACTTTAACTTTTCAAAATTTGCCTCAATATACTGAACACACATCGAGTTTGCGATTGAGGTGATTCACTTGGAAAACATTTGCACCGTTCTTCCAACGGTCAAAAAGGTGGGAAAAGCGCTTGTTACATACGCCATTATAAAGCGTGGCGCCTCGTACGGCATTGCGATAAGTTCCACCGCAAGGACTGAAGGATCGGTTTTCATAGCAGACATTACAGAGAACCTTGAAACTGCCAAAAATATCAAAAGAACATTTGCAGAGAATTTGCTCTCTCCGCTGCATGCATTTGATGTTCTTGACGATGTTTGTGCAGAATTCTGTTTTTAAGATTTTACGCAAAAAAAGAGTCTCAGGACTCTTTTTTTGTCTTGTACATAAAAGCGGGGGGCAGGATTTGAAAAATTTGTGTTGCTAAAGCGGATAAAAATGGTATAATGGTGTCACAGACTAAATTACAAAAAGGTTTGGTGACTTTCAATGACAGAAATTATCAAGTACGAAGGTTCGTATGCCGTTGCAATTGATGGCGTACCTTATGCAAAAATAATCGCCGCAGACGGTGCAACCGACACTTTTGAACAGATAGAAAACGGCGCGTGGAAGTGGATTCGCAAAACAAACGCTCCCACCGACCGTATGAGAATGGAAATGCTCTTTTTGGGCGACCCCACATTCACAATGGTTCCCGGTATCAGTTACAACGGTAACGGCTGGGGCACACTTGCAGAGTATGTGGGCGACTTTGCCGAGGATGGCACACCGTGGTCATGGGCATCGCACCGCGCGACAATTCCATCATGTACCTACAGCGAAAACAGCGAAATTTCCGTTTCCCTCATGGCAAAGGAAAATGACAACAATGCCTGCTCGCTTTACAAAGTAGACGGCGGCAAACTCCATGTTGTTATCTTCCCCGAGGAGGAACAGCCTAAAACTCTTCAGCGCCACTTCTGGGGCGACCCTTTCCAGGGCACAATGGAAGCGCGCGATACCTTTGAGGCAATCATTTTGGCAAAGGAGTCAAACGGCAAAAAGCACCGTTATGACAGCCTCCTTGATTTTGCATGGCGCTACTACGGCCACGCTTTCAAGGCACCCATGAGCGCAGATGAACTCTACCGCCTTTCCATTGCATACTGTCGCTTCCTTTATCAAAAGGAAAAGGACGGTTTTGCAGGCTTTACCATGGGTTCGCAATGGCATCCGAGTGTCACATGCTACAAAAAGACCGAGCACCGTTATGAAATCGGTTGGGTTGGACAAAGCGCATCAATGGCAAACGCTTATATTTATGACTACATAAAGACGGGCGACAAGGAAAAACTTGAAACCGCTATGGAGGTTCACGATTCGTGGATTAAGTATGGAAAGCACGAAGCGGGACATATCAACGCGCGCTGTGACTTTGACCCGTGGAGATATATGGAATTTCCTGCGGATTATGTTCCTGATCAATGGGAACTTGGCGAATGCACATACGAAACATATAAAAACTTTATCGGTAAAAAGTTTGAAAGATACCCCGACGGTAAAATGAAGCTCCGTCACGATGCATGCAACATCGGCACGGGTGCGGACGGATATTTTGAAGCTTATGACCTCCTTAAAGAGATTGGCATTGACAAGCCCGAATATTTGCAAACCGCTTACGGTATTTGCGACTTTGCACTCACTCAACAGGATGAAGAGGGCTCGTTTGCAAAATCGTGGAACGATGAGGGCGAGGTTGTTGCAAAGAAGGGAACTATAGGTTGCTTCCTTATTCTCCCCATCATCACCGCATACAAAAAGAGCGGCGACAAAAAGTATCTTGATGCGGCTGTGCGCGCGTTTGACTTCTACTACAGCGGTCTTGAGCGCGACGGATTTACAACAGCGGGCGCGCTTGACACATATTCAATTGATAAAGAATCGTCATCCCCCCTCCTTCGCGATGCACTTGCGCTTTATGAGGTTACTTTGGATAAAAAGTATATCGCATGCGCAGAAAAGATTGCATGGTACCTTTGCACATGGATGATGCACTTTACCGTTGAGTATCCCGAGGATTGCCTTATCACAAAGATGGGTTATGACACCCTCGGCTCGACAAGCGTTTCAACTCCTCACCAGGCGTGCGACCAGTATGCACTTCGCGATGTGCTTTCGTTCCTTAAACTCTATGAGCTTACCGGATACAAGCAGTGGAGAGAGCGCGCAATCATCTTTTGGTGCAACGCGTGCCAATGTATTTCCGACGGCACAATGTTTATCAATGGCCGTCTTCGCCCCGCGGGCGCGCAGGACGAAGCGATTTTCCACACCCGTTGGGGTCGCTACGGCGTAAAGCCTTTCGGACCCTCACAGTGGCTCCCCGGTTGGCCTTGCGCATTCCGTCTTGAAAACCTCCGCTTTGTAAAGGACTGGTCAATTTTTGACGAGGGCCTTACTGAAATCGAGGGCAAAATCGAAAGATAAATCAAAACCTCCAAACCGCTTTGAGTTTGGAGGTTTTTAAATTTGCAATAAATCTTGCAAAGTGCAAATGCTTATGATACAATAATTTAATAACACTTTATTCCACCAAGCGAGGTATTTATTATGCGTATTGAAACAAAATGTATCCAATCCGGCTATGAACCGAAGAGCGGCGAACCCCGCGTGCTTCCCATCGTTCAAAGCACAACTTATAAGTATGATTCTTCCGAGGATCTTGGCGCTCTCTTTGACCTCAAACTTGATGGCCACATGTATTCCAGAATTTCCAATCCCACCGTTGCGGCTGTAGAGGCAAAACTTGCCGACCTTGAGGGTGGCGTTGGCGCGATGTGCACCTCCTCCGGTCAGGCGGCAAACTTTATCGCAATTGCAAATATCGCAAAGGCGGGCGACAACTTTGTCAGCCTTGCAAGCATTTACGGCGGCACAGTTAACCTTTTTGCCGTTACTATGAAAAAACTCGGTATTGAGGTTCGTTTTGTAACTCCCGATATGTCCGATGAAGAAATTGAGGCGCGTTTTGACGACCGCACCCGCGCACTCTTTGGCGAAACCATTGCAAACCCCGCGCTCACCGTGCTTGATATTGAGCGTTTTGCAGGTCTTGCTCATCGCAAGGGCGTTCCGCTGATGGTGGACAACACCTTTGCAACTCCCGTGCTTTGCCGTCCCTTTGAGTTTGGCGCGGATATTGTTATCCACTCCACTACAAAGTATCTTGACGGACATGCGGCAACCGTTGGCGGCGTAATTATCGACAGCGGTAACTTTGACTGGGAAAAGGGCGGCAAGTATCCCGAACTCACCACTCCCGACGAGTCCTACCACGGCGTTGTATATACAAGAGATTTCGGCAAGGCGGCTTATATCACAAAGGCACGCGTGCAGATGATGCGCGACCTTGGTGCAACCCCCGCGCCTTTCAATGCATATATCATGAATCTTGGCACGGAAACACTTGCACTCCGTATGGAGCGTCACAGCTCCAACGCGCTCAAGGTTGCGCAGATGCTTAAAAACCATCCCAAGGTTTCGTTTGTAAGCTACCCCATGCTTGAGGGCGACAGCGAATACTCCCTTGCAAAGAAGTATTTAAAGGGTGCTTCGGGCGTAATTGCTTTCGGTCTTAAAGACGGCAGAGAGGCGGCAACCAAGTTTATGGACAGCCTCAAGCTTGCAAAAATCGTAGTTCATGTTGCCGATGCGCGCACTTGCGTGCTCCATCCCGCATCCACAACCCACCGTCAGCTCACCGATGAACAGCTTCGCGATGCGGGCGTTCTTCCCGAACTTGTTCGTCTTTCGGTTGGTATCGAAAATGTTGAGGACATCATCGACGATGTCGCTCAGGCACTCGCAAACGCGTAAAATTTTATTATTTAAATGTTTTACGGGGTGTCGGACCGCTTTTTCAAAAGGGGTCTGACATACAATTACACGGAGGTATAATATGCCTATCAAAATACCGAATGCGCTCCCCGCGACAGAAACGCTTGAGAGCGAAAACATATTTGTCATTACCGAAACCCGCGCGATTACTCAGGACATAAGACCGCTCAAACTCCTCATTTTAAATCTTATGCCCACAAAAATTGTTACCGAAACACAGCTTGCACGCTTGCTTGGTAACACACCTTTGCAGGTTGAAATGGAACTTGTAAAAACCTCGCATATTCCGAAAAACACTTCCGAGGAGCACATGCTCGCGTTTTACAAAACATTTGACGAAGTGCGCGATATGCGCTTTGACGGCATGGTGATTACGGGCGCGCCCGTTGAGCAAATGCCTTTTGAAGAGGTTGAATATTGGGATGAACTCTGCGAGATTATGGAGTGGAGCAAGACCCATGTAACAAGTACATTCCACATTTGTTGGGGTGCGCAAGCGGGACTTTACTACCACTATGGCATAAACAAGGTGCCGCTTGACAAAAAGATGTTCGGCGTTTTCCCCCATGTTGTTGAATATAAGCATTCGATTTTGTTCCGCGGATTTGACGATGAGTTTTTGGTGCCCCATTCCCGCCACACAACCGTGCTTCGCGAGGATATTGAAAAGGTGCCCGAACTCCGCATACTTGCCTCGTCCAAAGAGGCGGGCGTTTACGCGGTGATTGCCGACCATGGCAAGCATATTTTCATCACCGGTCACTCCGAGTATGATGCGGATACACTCAAAAAGGAATATGTGCGCGATAAAACCGCAGGACTTCCCATTGAAGTGCCCGTTAACTATTTCCCAAATGACGATGATACCAAGGAGCCGCTTGTAACATGGCGCTCTTCGGCAAACTTGCTTTATTCAAACTGGCTCAACTACTTTGTGTACCAGACCACACCCTATGACATCGACGAAATCGGTAAATAAAATAAAAATCCGCCACACGGCGGATTTTTTTGTTGAGGGGAAACTTTATTTTTTACTAATCTTTAAAATGTATCGGCGAGTAGCCGTAGATGCTTTTGAATGTCTGCGAGAAATGTTTGATTGACGAAAAGCCAACGCGCTCTGCAACTTCGGTGACGGAAAGTCCCGATGTCTGGAGCATTTCAAGCGCCTTTGACACGCGGCACGAAAGCACATACTGATGGAGGGAAAGACCCGTGTGCTTTTGAATAACGCGGTTAATATAATTGGGATGGTAGTTAAAATGCTTGCCGATTTCTTCATTTGAAAGGTCACAGGCATAGTTTTCTTGAATATAGTCGATAACGCGGTAAACAAGGCCGGTCATTTTTTGACCGTTTCCCAAAGTGACGCGTCTGGCGGCAAATATGAGCGCTTGATGTATCAAAAGACCGAGCGCCTCACTTGAAAAAGGTTTGGTATTGACAAATTCATCATTCATATCTGCGAAAATACGCTCAAGCGATTGCATTCCGCTAAGGTGAATGTATGAATTAAATGCGTCAATGTCCTCAAAACTGATATCCTCGACAGCATCGGTACGGTGCCAAAGGCGGTCGTGAATTGTGGGAATTGGGGAAGTACTGCGCCCGCTTGCGGTGATATAGTCAAAGTTTACGGACATTATCTTTGCATCCTCGTTTCCAAGGTTTACAATGGAATATTTGGTGGAAGATGGGTAAATAAACAGCGCGCCACGCGTTGCAGTAAAGGTTTTATCATTTAGTTTAACCTTAACATTGCCCGAAAAAATATAGACAAGGCGGTTGTCGCAGGCGTGAACATCGGTTGTTGAAAATTCGGGGGGGAGTATCAAAGTTTGCGAATATCTGACGAACGGTTTTATGTCAGAAAAGTTTATTTTTTGCATATTCTCACCTCACATAGATGATATAATACAACAAAATAAACTAAAAATCAATGGTAAAACCGCCGAAAAAGCGGTAAAAATAAACTTTTTTTAGTGCAACTTAAAAAATTTATTTTTTGGAAAAATGCGTGCGGCGCTTTTCTTTTACAGTTTTTGAATGATTTTTTACAATTTTTTTTGTATTTCCAAATAGCACTTTGCGTGATAAAATGTAGGTGTATGACAAAAAACTAATTAAAATTGTTAAGGAGAAAAGACCATGAGTAAGACTACGGTAACCGTAAAAACTCTTGTGATCCCCACCTATCAGGAAGCGCCCGCAGAGCAGCTTCCCATGTTTGCTGAGAACCGCGTTCATCAGCGTTTCACAGGTAATCCCTATCCTAATGCAGTTGTTATTAAGACACCCGCAAAGGAAAAGCATGACCGTGAGTATGAGGCGATTGTAATTGAAAACGATTATATCGAGCTCACCATTCTTCCTGAAATCGGCGGCAAGATTTTCACCGCTTATGACAAGAAGAACAACTATGACTTCTTCTACCGTCAGCATGTTATCAAGCCCGCGCTTATCGGTCTTCTCGGTTCTTGGATTTCCGGCGGTATTGAGTTCAACTGGCCCTATCACCACCGTGCATCCACATTCATGCCCGTTGACTATGAAATCGTGCAGGAAAAGGACGGCGTAACCGTATGGCTTTCCGAGCATGACCCCGTTGACCGCATGAAGGGTATGGTTGGTATCTTCCTTGGTAACGACCGTGCAATTTTCGAAACCCGCGTTAAGGTTTCCAACCGCACTTCCATGCGCCGTTCTTTCCTCTGGTGGGAGAACACCGCAGTACCCGTAAACCACTCCTACGAGATTTTCTTCCCCTCGGATGTTGACCATGTTCACTTCCACTATCGCCGTTCCAATGTTACATACCCCATCGCAAAGGGTCACTTCAACGGCTATACATTTGACGAGCCCGGCGTTGATATTTCCAAGCACTTCAACACCAAGTTCCCCACTTCCTACTTCTGCGCTGCTTCCGATTATGACTATTTCGGCGGCTATGACCAGGATAGAAAAGCGGGCGTTGTTCACATCGGCGACCACCACATCGTTACCGGTAAGAAGATGTTCACATGGGCGTACAATCAGCTTTCCCGTTCTTGGGAGCGCGCGCTCACCGATACCGACGGTCCCTACGCCGAACTTATGGCAGGTTCCTACACCAACAACCAGCCTGACCTCACTTGGCTCGAGGCTTATGAAACCAAGTGCTTCAAGCAGTCTTGGTACCCCATCGCGGCACTCGGCATTCCTTCCTATGCAAACTATGACTGTGCTATCCGCGTAGAGAGCAATGTTCTCCGCGTTCAGCCCACTCTTACCGTTAAGAATGCGGCTATCAAGCTCACCGCAGCAGGCAAGACCGTTCTTGAAACTGTATGCGACCTCGAAGCAGGTAAGGTTACAGTATTTGACCTTCCCGAGTTTGATTGCTCCGCTTACGAAATTTCTATCGGCGACATTCTCTACTATGAGCAGATTGTTCGTGTTCAGCAGCCCCTTCCCGACCTCTTCCCCGAAGTTCCTTATCCTAACGAACTTTCTACTGCGCATGACCTCTATGTTGCGGCTCTCCACTTCTGGCAGTACCGCGATGCAAGCGCAGATCCCATGGAATATCTCGAGCGCGCAATCGCACTTGAGCCTAACTTTGCTCCCGCACTTCAGCTCCTCGGCGAAATGTATCTCCGCCGTCACGAGTTTGCAAAGGCATACGAGCTTCTTGAAAGAGCGCTCAAGGCACTCACCGTTTACAACTTCCATCCCGAAAGCGGCAAGCTTAACTACTACCGCGGTCTTGCACTCGTAGGACTTGGCAGAGATAAGGAAGCATACGATGCATTCCGTAAGTCCGCATGGATGAAGGACACCCTTTCCGAGGCTATGACAAGAGCGGCAATGCTCGACTGCAAGAAGGGCGACTGGGTTAACGCAAAGATGTGCGCAGACACCGCTGTTGAAAACGGTGCGCAGAACCTTACTGCAAGAGTTCTTGCTGCTGTTGCTGACTACAAGCTCGGCAACAAGGCAGATGCAGTTGCGGCACTCAAGGCTGAACTTGTACGCGACCCCCTCAACCACATGGCAAGATACTTCCTTGTTGTTATGGGCGAAATGACCAAGGATGCTTTCTACGGAAAGATGGCTTCCAACATGTCCCAGACATGTCTTGACATCGCAACCGATATGATGGATGCAGGCTTTGACGCTGAAGCAAAGGAA
>JAZQWE010000305.1:0-1084 GCA_045632225.1 Eubacteriales bacterium
GTAGGGACAGGCGTCCCCGACTGTCCGCATGCACCGAGGCAAAAACGGGATGTCGAAGGCGCCATCCCCTACGGGTTTGCACTTTTCAATTTACCCACATAAACAATAATTTCCCATTCCCCGAAAGGAGGTCAGCATGAATACATTTTTTAAGAGCCGTGCGTTTGCTGTACTGCTTACACTTTTGATAATTTTGTCAGGCGTGCCAACGATTCTTACCGCCATGGGGCAGGGCTCGTATGTGCGCGACTGTGCAATGGTGGTGGTGACACCGCTCATGCGTGCGGCATCGGCCATTGGTAATTCGTTTCGCGGATTTGCCGAATATTTTACCGAGTTTGACCGCCTGAGGGAAGAAAACAAGGTGCTCTCGGAGCGCGTAAAGGCGCTTGAAAAGCAAGTTTACGATGCAAAACTCCTTGAAGATGAAAACGCATGGATGCGCACATATCTTGGCGCAAAGCGCGCTAATACCGAATACTCTTTCTGCGATGCAAACCTTATTGGCCGCGAGGCGGGAAAGTACATTTCCTCATTTACGCTTGACCGCGGAAGCGCCTCGGGCATAAAAGTCGGCATGCCCGTTGTGACGGATGACGGCGTTGTCGGCAGAGTTTGCGAGGTGGGATTTACATTCTGCCGCGTATCCACAATTATAAATTATGACTCGTCAATCGGTGCATATATCGACCGAAGCGGCGAGGTTGGCATTGTCAGCGGCTCGTTTGAGCGCCGCCGTGACGGATTTTGTGTACTTGAATATCTGCCTTTTGATGCGGATGTGGAAGTGGGCGACAAAATCTTTTCAAGCGGACTTGGCAGCGTTTATCCGCGCGGCCTTTTTGTCGGCGAGGTCAAAGAGGTCACGGGCGACCCGAACAATCACACAAAAATTGCGGTGGGTGCACCTGCCGCCGTCCTTGAAAATATCACCAAGGTTATGATTTTGACAAGTTACGAGGTGGAGTAAATGCGTCTTTCTTTGAGAGAGCAACCCGTACTCAAATCGGTGGTGTACTCGGCGGTTTGCCTTGGCATAATGCTGTTTTCATACTCGTTTTTTCCCACGCTTTTAGACTTTGCG
>JAZQWE010000306.1:0-7102 GCA_045632225.1 Eubacteriales bacterium
TGTGTAAACGGCGGCGGTCAGCCTCATCAGCCTGCAAAGGTTCGCAACTTTGTTGACCTTCGCGCAAAGAGAGCGGCAGTTCTCTATACCGCTGATAAGAACATGGATCTCAGAAAGTCCCATGAAAACAGCGCTGTTAAGAAGCTTTACGAAGAATTCTTCGGCGAGCCCAACAGCCACAAGGCACATGAGATTCTCCACACTTCCTACGTTAAGCGTGGTCTTTAATTAAAACCGAAATGGCACTGCGAAAGCAGTGCCATTTTTGTGTTAGGACGCCTATATCTATAAATGTCATTTGCTTTGCAAATAATTATGGAAATTGACATTGAATTGTGGTATACTAATACTATAACAACAACGGAGGTTGCCGCATGAGTTACAAAATTCTTGAATATGACACATATTTACAGCCGTTTGAATCGGATATAGAACTTCGCGTAGCAAATTACAACCGCAAGAAGGCTGAGCTTCTTGAAAACGGCACCTCGCTTTCGGATTTTGCCAATGCGCATGAATATTTTGGTTTCCATAAATACAAAGACGGTTGGTACTATCGCGAGTGGGCACCGGGTGCAGATGCGGTATACCTCATGGGCGAGATGAACGGTTGGAATCCGACCTCGCTCAAACTT
The DNA here is from genome assembly GCA_045632225.1 of Eubacteriales bacterium. Taxonomy (GTDB): domain Bacteria; phylum Bacillota; class Clostridia; order Oscillospirales; family CAG-272; genus UMGS902. The sequence continues at coordinate 636 of JAZQWE010000306.1, forward strand.
AAAAATATTGGTAACGGAGTGCACGAAATTTATCTCTCGGGGCAAAATGCGCTTTATGGCGGATGCAAGGTTAAAACCGTTGTTGAAAAGGACGGACAACTTCTTGAGAGAATCCCGCTTTATGCAAAGAGAGTGGTTCAGGATCCTACAACTCGCGTTTGGACATGCGAAATCGTGGACGAAGCGCCGTACAAATGGAAGAAAAAGACCTTTAAACCTGCTAAAAATCTCTATATTTATGAGTGCCACATAGGCATGGCGCAGGAGGAAGAAAAGGTAGGCACATACAAGGAGTTTACCGAAAGAATTCTTCCCCGAATCAAAGGGCTCGGGTACAATGCCATTCAGATAATGGCGATAATGGAGCACCCGTATTACGGTTCGTTTGGCTATCAGGTTTCCTCTTTCTTTGCGGCATCTTCACGCTATGGAATGCCGTCCGATTTAAAGGAACTCATCGATACCGCGCACGAAATGGGTATTACCGTTCTGCTTGATGTCATTCATTCGCATGCGGTAAAAAATACGGCCGAGGGTATCAACCAATTTGACGGCACAGACTATCAGTTTTTCCATGTCGGCCAGCGCGGCGAACATCCCGCGTGGGGAACCAAACTTTTTAATTATGACAAAAACGAGGTAATACATTTCCTTCTCTCAAACCTTAAATTCTGGATGAACGAGTACCATTTTGACGGATTCCGCTTTGACGGCGTAACCTCAATGATTTACCATGACCATGGACTTGGCACCGCGTTTACCGATTATTCAAAATATTTCTCGCTTAATACCGATACCGAGGCGATTACCTATCTCCAACTTGCAAATGAGCTTATTCGCGAGGTTAACAAAAATGCCGTGACAATTGCAGAGGATATGTCGGGCATGCCGGGAATGTGCTTACCCATTGCAGATGGCGGCATCGGCTTTGACTACCGCCTTTCCATGGGCGTTCCCGATATGTGGATAAAGCTCCTTAAAACAACGAGTGACGAGCATTGGAATATGTGGCAGATTTGGAATGAACTTGCAAGCCATCGCACGGGTGAAAAAACCATCGGCTACGCCGAGTCCCATGACCAAGCGCTTGTTGGCGATAAAACCATCATCTTTTGGCTTTGTGACAGCGCAATGTACACCCACATGTCAAAACTAAGCGAGGCAAGCGCAATTGTAGACCGCGGTATCGCGCTCCATAAAATGATAAGGCTTGTAACAATGTCACTTGCGGGCGAGGGTTATCTCAACTTTATGGGCAACGAGTTTGGCCATCCCGAGTGGATTGATTTTCCCCGAGAGGGCAACGGTTGGAGCCATTATTATTGCCGCCGTCAATGGCATCTTGCGGATGATAAATTGCTCAAATACGAGTGGCTTGAGGAGTTTGACAAGGCAATGCTTGCATTCTCCAAAGATAAAAAGATATATAATAAGGATGCAAAACCGCTCTTTATCGACGAGCAGGCACAAGTGCTTGTGTACGAGCGTGGCGGTGCTATATTTGCATTTAATTTTAGCCCCTATAACTCCTATGACGGTTATTTTGTAAACACCCCGTCAAAGGGTGAGTACATCCCCGTGCTTTCCACCGATGATGCGGCTTTCGGCGGCTTTGACCGTATTGCAACCGATATTACCTACACCGCAGAAAAAGTGGATAAAAAGAAGTACGGCTTCAAACTCTATCTCCCCTCCCGCACCGCGGTGTGCCTTGTGAAGAAAAAATAATAAAATATAGGTTGATGTTTGCCTAAACCAACCTGTCATCCTGAGGCTTGCCGAATGATCTGCTCAAAATGACAACGGGTGGATGCATGGCACGCGTAAATTATAGTTTATGTGGCGAAGTAAAAAAGGTTACCAAACACGTAGGGGCGAATAGTATTCGCCCGCCCTGTTGCGGTTTTACGTTGTTTCTACGGGCGATTAATAATCGCCCCTACTCATTATCCGTCATCCTGAATGAATGTGAAGGATCTGAAAAATGCATTGCGGTTTTTCTAAGACAAGCCTGCGGCTTGCAGATTCTTCGCTACCGCTCAGAATGACAAAAACGAGGATACCATTATGAAAAAACTTATATTCTTACTTTCACTTTCGCTTGTGCTTTGTGCGTGTGAATTAAACGTACAAACTGATAATACAACGGTGCAAATTACCGAAACCGCACCCATAGAAACCACCGTGGCGGATACAACCGTGGCGGATACAACTGCGGAAAACACCACGGCAGAAACTACTATCGACACCGCTATATCGGATATGCCATATGAAACAGTGTATCTACCGATATATGACGGAATATCTTATTCCTCACACCGCTACAATGACAGATACGTTGTATTCCTCGGGTTTGCAGAACGCTATGAAAGCATATCGGTTCTGGACCTGAAAAAGCAGGAGTTTGTTTATAATGACTCAATAGACGCAGCATATCGCTATTTAAATGTGGGCTACATAAATGGCAACTATGCACTGCGTTCAACCGATGGTGGCAATGCTTTTGCCATTGTTATCACCGAGGAAAACGGTGTGTTTTCTCATGAAATAATTTCATCTGATGCATATACGTATGAATATGCAACGTCGCCCGATGGCAAATATGCCGCATACAGAACGTTTGATGGTGAAGGTAACGGTATCGTTAACGTAAAATATCCCGACGGAAGCGTTGAGCGTGTTTTATCCGATGACCGAAGCGGTAGCCTTGGCTCCCACCGTGGCTACGGCCCAAGCGCGTTTATTGACAATACACGATTGGTATATTGGATTTCGGGATACGAATGGATGGCAGGCTATGGAATATACAACGTAGAAACCGGCGAAAAGACCGAGGTGCTTGACGGACAGTACCCCTATGCATTTTTTGACGGCGGATTTTTCACTACCGTAGAAAAGGATTACGTTGACTGGAAAATATATAAGCATGATTTAAGCGGCAATGGCACTTTGCTTGCTTCCCGTGAGGAAACGGACGGCGTGTTTACGCTAAAGAACGATTGCGACTATATCTTTGAGGGGGGCGTATGGCTCGAGATTGAAGACATAAGATATACCGATGAAATCTATGTTACCTTCTACAGTTCAGATTTTAAAAAAGAACTTGGTCATATTGTTTATGCCGATAGTTTCGGCGGTAATATGTTTGTATATGACGAAACTGTTGTAATTGTACAGCCCGAAACAGTAGAACTCACGCCCGAAGAGATCAAAGAACGGGAAGCAAAAATGATTGCCGACCAAATCATACATCACGTTATGGACCTGGATGAATGGGCGGCAAGCGACTATGAATGTTCTCCTTTGGATATGTTTCGCTTTCTTACAACGCTAACCTTTTACCGTGAAAATAACAATCATCCCTACGGTAATATGGTGTCGCTTTCGGATGACGAAACCTTTTTTAAAATTTCAAAAGAAGACGGCGATCTTATAAACGCACGGCTTTTCCGTGTTCACGATTGGGAAAACTCAAGCTACTACAAAAAAGTGTTTGATGAAGAAAAGGGTTGCTATTGTAGACCGTACGGAATCGGGGTTTGGTTAACACCGTATACCTACAAAAACATGAGCGTTAGCAGTGATGACAAATTTGTTTATGTATATTTTGAACTGATATCAAGCGATAAGTTTGAGTATGAGTATAAAGAATACGGCGAATACGTTTTCACCTTTGCAAAAGAAGATTTAACGTTACTTGATTTTGACACTGCAACTCCTGCTCAACTTGTAATTCCTTGGTACGTTGCATCGAAAGAAATAGGCGGCATCGTTACAAAATATGAGTTTACCGAAGACGGCGGAATGCTTGTAACCAAAGGAAATGTTGAGCATTATTACAATAGTGACGGTTTGAATTATAAAACCATGTATTATGATGAACAAGGCAATTTTACGTCAAAAGTATTTTATACTTATGATGAAAACGGTTTGCTCGCAAAGGCTGAAGAGTACACTTCAAGTGGGGAATTGTTTTTTAAAGGAATATATACCGAAGGAAAGCGCCTATTTCTTGAATATTCCGATTCTTGGGCTAAATATGAATATAACGAGCAAGGTTTGCTTATAAAAGAATCATGGCATACCGATGCGAATCCGAGAGATGTAATGCGTACCGATGAAGTTGTCGAGTATTTTTATGATGATGAAGGCAAAAAAATAAAAACAATTGCTACGTACGACGGTGAAGATGTCCGTGAAACCGAATATTTATATGATGAAAACGGGTATGAAACACATTGTACCGGAGGAGAAACTGTCCGCACATATTATTCCGACGGAACTCTTAAAAGCGAGAAATATACACCGCGAATGTGGTATGAGGTAAATCTTTACGAATATCTGCCAAACGGCAAGCTTTGCCGTTCGGCGGATATATACAACTCCGATATAGAGGACCTCGGAGAGTATGAAAAGATTCGTACATATGAATTTTACGATGACGGTAGAATAAAAGGTGCAACTTTTGAAAGATACGATTTAGAGCAGAGGCAATACAAAAAGGAAATCGAAGTCAAGGTTGCTTACAGTGCCGGCGGAAGAGTCCGCACGGATACGTATTATAAGGCATCCGAAGCAGGCGAGCTTGAATTTGCCTGCGAAGTATGGATTGAACGCGGCAAAGATGGCAAGTTTACATACTACCGTGTGGCACGCGGAGATGCAGAAGTAGTAAGAACCTTTAGAGAGCATAGTGACTTTATCTATAACCGCGACAGATATCACTATGATGAGGTCGGCAGACTTGAACTTGTTACAAACGGCACAGAGGAAATAGAACGTTATTATTACAGCAATTGCACACAAGACCAACAAGACCTTTACAAAAAGGTGATTGCACAGAAGTAGGAGAGAATATGGCTGACGAAAGAAGAGTTCTAAGCAAAGAAACCGTAAAGGCCGAGATGCTTGGCGAACTGAAGTTTCCGATTATAGTAAACGTTATAGGAACCTTATTTGCTTGCGGATTTTTGGCATTTGCTATATTAATTATTCGCGTATACTCTGACACTTATATTCCAATATTCGCAGTTGCATTGGCTTCGCTTTGTGTTTTAGCGGTTATTTTGTTTTTTCTTGATGTTGTCTTGGAATGGTATGTGCTAATCGAAATTGTGTATATTGCAAAAAAAAGTATCTTTGAGATTGTAGAGGATAAACTCGAAAGAAGTGCGGAACACGAGCTTTGGGAAAGCGATTATTTTATTGAAAGACTTCGCAACAGATTGCTTGGTCGCTTTAGACAAAGGTATGAAGATGTATTCTATTTTTCAAAGTATGGCAGAGTTCCGGGCTACAGCGATTTTTCAATGAGCGGCGATGCGTTTTATCTTGTCATAGTTCCAAGCAAAAACAATAAGGTTATTCTTACATATCCCGCAAAACTTTACCGCTATGAAAAGTAAGAAAAAAGGACAAGTTTTAAACTTGTCCTTTTTTACTATTTACTTGCGTTTTTCAGCAAATCCTGTTTGATGTCCCAGAGTTTTTGCGAAAGGTCAACATAGTAGTTGTGCGGATTTTGGAAACGCTTAACCTCTTCCCAAAGGGTGTCAACTTCCTTTAAGCAATACTCGCGGATTTCTTTTGCCGACGGGGAAGTGTAAACACATTCGCCGCCAATGAAAATAGGCACTTGAAGTTCGCGCGCTGTAAAGTTTGTTACCGTCTTGCGCTTCCAAGTATGCTCGGGGTCAAAGAGTTCAAGCGGCTCGTTTTCGTCAATAACCTCGTCATAAAGCGCGATATAATCGGCGATTGCCATGCCATTTTCCTTGTCATAAAGTCGGTAGACCTTTTTGTAGTGCGGGTTTGTAATCTTTGCCGCATTTTCGCTGATTTTGATTTTCGGTTGAATTGTGCCGTCTGCCATTTCTCTTGCGCAAAGTTTGTACACGCCGCCGAAAACGGGGGTGCTCTTTGAAGTAATCAAACGCTCACCAACGCCAAACGAGTCAATCTGTGCACCTTGACGGATAAGTGCAAGGATGATTTCTTCATCAAGTGAATTCGAGGCAACGATTTTGCACTCGGTAAGTCCCGCCTCGTCAAGCATTTGTCTTGCCTTTTTTGAAATATATGCAATATCGCCTGAGTCAAGGCGAATTGCGCACTTCGTGATTCCTTTGGGGAGCAGAACCTCTTTAAACGCTTTAATGGCGTTTGGAACGCCGCTTTTCAGCGTATTATAGGTGTCAACAAGCAATGTTGCATTTGTGGGATAGATTTCGCAATAGGTTTTAAATGCCTCATACTCGCTATCAAACATTTGCACCCATGCATGTGCCATTGTACCCGTTGCAGGGATGCCGAAATCGCGGTCGCTGATAGTGCATGCGGTTGCATCTACGCCGCCGATGTATGCCGCTCTTGCGCCAAGGTAGGCGCCGTCGGCACCTTGCGCACGGCGTGAGCCAAACTCTGCAACAGCGCGGCCTTTTGACGCGCGCACAATTCTATTGGCCTTG